>JABDBM010000022.1 GCA_013288685.1 Bacteroidota bacterium
AGACACAAACGCATTAAATCAGGTTGCTGAATTTCACACTACATTTAAACACCCCATTGTGGCCGCGCCCGCTATTCCGTCAAAACAGCGTTGCGATTTGCGTATTTCGCTGTTAGCCGAGGAGTTAAAAGAACTTCAACAAGCCGTTGACGACGATAACCTGGTTGAGGTTGCCGATGCCCTGTGCGACCTGCAATATGTATTGGCCGGCGCTATCCTCGAGTTTGGCCTCGGCGAAAAATTCAAGGATTTGTTTGACGAAGTACACCGTTCAAACATGAGCAAAGCCTGCAAAACGGTTGAAGAAGCTGAACAAACTATTGAACATTATAAAAATACAGCTTCAACAGAATCATACCATAAAGAAATTGATGGTTTGTTTTTGGTTTACCGAACCGGCGATGATAAAACCTTAAAATCAATAAACTATTCGCCTGCAGATTTGGGTGGGATTTTAGGATAGCACAATCAATCGAAAATTGTCATTTCGAACGAAGTGAGAAATCTTATATGCCTTGCTAACCGGCCATACATGGCGTTTATGTATGTTTGTAAAGTCTTCTCACTTCGTTTATAATGACATCGTTGGGAGGTTAAATCTGAAATCGAAATTCCGGCTTCCGAAATTTCATCACACCCTCAAAAATGTCTTCTTTTGGTACAGGTAATATAGAAACAACCATTTTACCAATACAAAGGTTAAGGCCATTAAAACCGCGCCGTAGGGCTCGCCGGCTAAATGGGCAAGCCACCCAAATAAGCTGTTGTTAGTAAAATTCCATTTAATAAAATGGCCCGACATATAAATAAGGATGGAATTCATCCCGATAACCCGGAAGAAGAGTGTCCATTTTTTATAGCCCTTTACGTCAATAATGTAGTAAAACAGCGCCATTAACCATAAACTAATCCCGCCAACATTCAGCACAAACGAGCTTGACCAAAGGTTTTTATTGATGGGGAAATCATAATTCCATACTTGTGCTAAAATAAGGAACGCTGCGCCAACAAATACCATTCTGACAACCTTTCCATTTTGCGACAGCGTTGTTTTCTTTAATAATATCCCGGTTAAGATCCCCAACAAGCCCGTACTGATGGCTGGGATAGTTGAAAACAGCCCCTCCGGATCGTGCATGCCTATTTTTGTGCCGGGATAAGGCACGTATAAATGTCCTGGAAGTAAAGTGCGATCCATGTACGACGCGAAGTTTCCCTGCGGGGTTAAATCGCCGGCATGGAAACCAGGAGCCGAGGTAAACTTAAGCAGCAGGTAATAACCTACAAGAAACACCCAAAACCACACCATTTGCCAGAGTTCCGTTGCGTATAGGTATATAATATTAGCGAACATATAAGCTATACCGATACGGCCCAATACACTCCCGAACCTGATGTCGGCAATGGGTTGAATTTTGAGGCCGTTATTGGCAATAAGGCCCAGCAATACTAAAATAAGTCCTCTTTTTACTACACGCCATACCAATTGCCCGCGGGTCTTCCCTTTTTCCAATTCGCGGCCAACCGAAAACGGCGTAGATACCCCGGCCATAAACAGGAAGAGCGGGAAAATCAAATCGTAAGCATGGAACCCATTCCAATCGGGGTGGGTAAATTGATTGGCAAGTGCATTCCAAAAAGTAGAAGTACCGTGCGTAGCTTCTTTCATGGTGTAAAAAATCTCATCGGCACCCATTATCCATAGCATATCAAAACCCCGGAGGGCATCTAACGAAAGGAGGCGGGCAGGCGTCGAATCAAAATCGTCCGTTGCCTGGGCAGTTGTTGTTTGGGCCATTAGGTTTAATTTTTAGGTGGTTATAATTAGTACAGGAAAGGTATGTTTTTAAAACAGATATTCAAATAGGGGAGGTGAAAGTTGTTAAAATGTTGTAATGTTATTTTTAAAGATAAACATTCGATATTTAGATAAACATTAATTTAGACCCTGATGATAATTATTCCGGTTCCCGAACCTAAATGGACATTTGAGACGTTGTTAGCTTTATTTAAAAATGAAAGTACGGATAGCAGGGTGAGATTTGAAAAAATATTCGACCCTGTTTATATAGGTATGGTATCTATTCATAATGCTTACAGAAATATGTTTAATAAGGCTTTGGAAGTGCTGCCTGAACATGAGGACGATGAGGCATTTTTATACCTGTACGATGAAAATGGCAAAAGGGGGGCTTTTTTAATGGATACGCCTATAGGCTCGCCTGATTATTTATATAATCTTGTGGCCGTTCGAAAGGCTTTTGAAGACGACAGGAAAAAAAATGATTTCCTGAAGATGCAATCCCGTGAGCATTGTGTAGAAATTCTAAAACAGACATCAGGGTTATCGGAAAAAAAATTCACATGGTCGGTGATTGATTATTTTTTAAATCAACGTGATTTTGATGACGATGCTTTTATTGAAGATTTTATTACAAGGCTGATAGAACGGAGGACGGGTAAGCTAACCGATATCCCCGGTTACTTATTTAATGATGATATATTACAAAGCGAAAACGCCGAAGAAATAAGAACTTATATAAACCGCTTAAAGGCGCAACTGAATGATTTATTTGTAGTTATTGCAACAAACTATATACAACTGAAACTAAGTGTATACGGCCCAGCCCCAACAGCGGGCTAAGGCTGGCACAAATACAGGCACACAAAACACCATACGATAAGTTTGGCAATCATGAAGCCTCTCTCAGCCAAAATATATTATAAGTTTCCGTGCAGGGCAGTAAATAAATCCCTGCGCGGAAACTGTAAAAGAAAATTAATAAGCTTTTTTAAATACCCAAACAATCATTCGCCCCGCTTCAACCCAAACTTTTCAATTTTGCTGTAAAGGTGGCTCCGTTGTATATCAATGTCATCAGCTGTTTTGCTCACGTTCCAGCTGTTTTTTTCCAGCTTAAATTTAATATATTCACGTTCGGCAAAATCTTTGTATTCCTGGAAATTGGTAAACTGATCAAAATCTGTTTGCGGAGCGGCGGTACTTTCAGTGGCAACCATCGGCGATGATGGATTGGCGAATATGCGAACGTCAGCATCGGTAATAGTTTTCTCGCTCAGGATAATCAGGCGTTCAACCATATTGCGCAACTCGCGAATATTGCCCGTCCATGGTAATGCTTTAAGGGCATCAAGTGCTGCGTCTGATATTTTCTTTACTGGCATACCGTAGTCGTTGCATATCTCATCCAAAAAGCTTTGGGTAAGCAGGGTGATATCGTCTTTACGATCTGTTAGCGGCGGTACATGTATCAGGATAACGCTGAGGCGGTGATATAAGTCCATACGGAAATTACCGGCCTCAATTTCTTTTAGCAAATCTTTATTGGTTGCGGCTACCACACGCACATCCACCTCTATCTCTTTTTCGCCACCTACGCGGGTTATTTTGTTTTCCTGGAGCGCACGTAACACTTTTGCTTGTGTAGATTGACTCATATCGCCAATTTCATCTAAAAAAAGTGTACCGCCACTGGCTGATTCAAATTTGCCGATACGTTGCTTGATGGCTGATGTAAATGACCCTTTTTCGTGACCAAATAACTCGCTCTCAATTAGTTCAGATGGTATTGCGGCGCAGTTAACTTCAATTAACGGAGCGTTTGACCTGTTTGATTTTTCGTGCAACCAACGGGCCACCAGTTCCTTGCCGCTGCCGTTAGCGCCGGTTACCAGCACACGGGCATCAGTAGGGGCCACGCGCTCAATGGTTTCTTTTATCTTTAAAATAGCTTGCGATTCGCCCAAAATGGGACGTACTTTTGATACTTTCCGTTTTAATACCTTGGCCTCGGTAACCAAACTACCCCTGTCAACCGCGTTGCGTACGGTAATCAGCAGGCGGTTAAGATCTGGTGGTTTTGATATAAAATCGAATGCGCCTTTTTTGCTGGCTTCAACCGCAGTTTCAATAGTGCCATGGCCCGAGATCATGATAAATGGCAGATCGGGTTTGATAGCCAGACCTTCGGTAAGCACTTCCATACCGTCCATGCGGTTCATCTTAATATCGCAAAGGACCAGATCGTAATCGTTTTTTTGGATGCGTTCCAAACCGTCAATGCCGTTATCTACGTCTTCAACAACATAATTCTCGTACTCTAAAATTTCGCGCAGGGTGCTTCGGATAGAACGTTCGTCATCAATAATTAAAATTTTCGCCATGTTTTATTTTGTATTTTCCGGTTGATAGAGTTGATTGGGTTAAATATATGAATTGTATAGAATAGCAAACACTTTTATTTGTATAATGTTTGTTGCAGGGAGAAAAAGTTGTTTTAAGTTATAAAGGTTGTAATAAGTTGTAGGGGTTATAAGGGTTGTAAAGGTTATAAGTGCTGTAATGGTTACACGGACTTAATTTTATAGCTAAATGCTACCCTTACAACTTTCTACAACATTTTCAACTTATCACAACCAAACACTAAAAAACCCCTCCCGTTTTACAGGGAGGGGCGTATCAGCAGCAAACCTGTAAGCCGGGTTTTGTACCGTCGTTTTATCAACGGCTTCTATCATTAATCTGGCCCTGCCATTGCTGACAGTTTCTAACAACCTACCCATCCCGGCGGCCCCCTGCCCGCAGGCCGAAGACACGGAAACGAGCAGCTTCGCTTCCGGGACCTATTTGGTTTTTCAACTCCTGAGGTTTACCGCAATCCCGGTCGCCCGGAAAAGCCGTGAGCTCTTACCTCACGTTTTCACCCTTACCCATCTGCCCGAAGGCGAATGGGCGGTTTATTTTCTGTGGCACTTGCTGTCGCCGGCTGCCGGCGCCTTCCCGTTAGGAAGCAGGATGCTCTATGTTGCCCGGACTTTCCTCCCCCAAACTGAGCGCTCAGGAGCGATAGAACGTTTTGCAGGGGTAAAGATAGCGTTTTTAGAGGAAAAGTAGGGAAGCCTGTAGAGTCAAATAGTCAGAAAAGGCTGGAAGGTCGGAAAAGAAGTTGGCGCGGAGACGATGGTCAGGTGCAGGAGCATCCGGTAATTAAAATTTATTTTATAAAGTTCAAATGTTTTGAAAATATGATTACAGTTGATTGAAACTATTACCTGATTGGCGTGTTGCGGATGTACGATTAGTAGAAGTTCTAAAACTAATGGACTTCACTTTTAACAAATAGAATTAATATTAAAGCCAGCGCGCCAATTTTTTGGGTATATTAGCTAATCCTCACACTTCCTCTCTGTCAGGTATTTTTTCTTTTTTTCCGTTGTCCTTATACGTTTAATCATGCTTGTAACCGAACCTCACCACATCATTGCCATTGGCGCTTCTGCAGGCGGCATGGAAGAAATTAATTCCTTTTTCGATCATACTCCGCTTGACGGCATATCTTACGTTATTATTCAGCATTTATCGTCCGATTTTAAAAGTATGATGCTGGAATTATTGGCAAAGCACAGCAAACTGGTTGTTAAAGAGGCCCAAAATGGGATGGCGGTTGCAAGTAATGAAGTTTACTTGATCCCCAATGATAAATTTATGATTATCCATGGCGGTGTTTTGTATTTATCCGATAAAGAAAAGGAACAATCCCCATACCTTACCATCAACAGATTTTTTAATTCTTTAGCCGAAGACTGCGGTCGGAAGGCGATCGGCGTCATCCTTTCGGGGCTGGGAGCTGATGGTACCGAAGGTATCAGAGCCATCAAAAAAGCAGGTGGAATGGTTATTGCCCGCAATCCGGAGACGAGCGAATTTGGTAGTATGCCGTCAAATGCCATTGCCACCGGACTGGTTGATTTCATCCTTGAACCCGAGTTGATGCCAGGCGCTATTGAAGATTATATCAAATACGGCGGCGATTTATTGGCGGAAAGTAAGGACGACGAGAAAAATATAATCGCTATTATTGATTTAATAAAAGAGAAATTGCCGCTCGACTTTTCGGAATATAAGCAAACTACCATATTAAGACGGACTAAGAGAAGGGCTGCTAATAACAACTTTTTGATGTTGGGGAACTATCTGGATTTTCTGAAGGCAACACCAGACGAAGTAGAAGCCCTTGCGCAGGATTTTTTAATAAGCGTTACCTCGTTTTTCAGGGATAAAGATGCATTCGATTTTATTCAAAAGAAAGTATTGCCGGGCATATTGGAACGGCTTGCGCCGGGCGAAGAGTTAAAGCTATGGGTAGCCGGCTGTGCAACCGGCGAAGAGGTTTTCTCATTAGCCATTCTGATAGACGAGTTATTAACCGGTAATTTTAAAAACCTGGTGATAAAAATATTTGCCACCGATATAGACAGCATAGCGCTGGTGCATGCCGGTAAAGGCCTATATAATTCGGGCATTTCAAAAAACGTTTCGCCGGAACGCCTCGAACGTTATTTTCTGAGGGAAGGCGACAACTACCGGGTAAAACAAATCATACGCAGGATGGTAATTTTTGCCCAGCACGATCTTGTAAAAAACCCGCCCTATTGCAACATGCATTTTATAAGTTGCCGGAACTTGCTAATCTATATGACCCCGGTTTTGCAAAAAAAGATTTTCACCATGCTGCTATTTGGGCTTAAAATGGATGGTTATTTGTTTTTAGGATCAAGTGAAAACCCGATGCCTATTATTAAAAACCTTGAAGTTGTAAATAAAAAATGGAAATTATATAAAAACCTTGAAACCAAACGTGTTTTAAGTTTCGATGCTTTTTCGCTGCCCGAGACTTTGGATTCAAAACGTTCGCCATTGGGTTTTGCACGGGAAGATCAATCAAAAAATAACGGTAACAACTTTACGGAGGCGGTTAATAATGCCTTGGTTAAAGAACTGGATGCCCTGATTGTTTGTGTTGATGAAAACAATCATGTATTGAAAACTTATGGCGACACTACTAAATATTTGCTCCAAAAAAACTTTAACTCAAACCTCGATGAGCTTTTGCCCAAGCCGCTTGCAATTGCATTTAATACTCTAAGCAACAATGCTTTAAAAACTAATAAAAAAGCAATGGTTGGCGGGATAAAAATTAAATATCATAAATCTTTAATTTCTGTAGCCCTTTCGGTAAACCCGCTAAGTATAAAAAAGGGCGGACAAAAGTTTTTATTGGTCACGTTTAGCGAAGACGGAACAGCCGCGCCGCTTTCTAAGGAGGACTTTGATGAAAGGATTTTTATTGACCAGTACACCGCCAACCTGGAAGAGGACCTGAAGGAGCTTAAAATTAAACTGGCCTCCACTTACGAACAATTGGATGCCACTAACGAGAACATGCAATCGTTTAACGAAGAACTGCTTTCGGCCAATGAAGAAATGCAAAGCACCAACGAAGAAATGCAATCGGTAAACGAGGAACTGGATACCATAAATACCAATTACCAGCTAAAAAACAAAGAACTACTGGAGATTAACGACGATTTAAATAATTATTTCAGAAGTAATGTTAACGGCCAGTTATTTGTGAATAATGAATTGTTGCTGATGAAATTTTCACCTGGGACCGTGAAGCTTATCAATTTGCTTGATAGCGATATAGGACGACCTTTAAGTAATATTTCGACCAATATAAAGTTTGAAACCATTATTAACGACACCAAACAGGTTATTGCCGAAGGTAGTATAGTAACCAAAGAAATTGAAACAAACAGCGGGCAATGGTACCAAATAATGACGATGCCCTATGTTCAGCAAGCTGATAATAAAAGAAATGGGGCTGTTATTACTTTTAATGATATTACAGAATTGAAAGGTGTACAGCTTGAGTTGGACCAAAAGAATAAAAGCCTCATCCGCGTAAATGCGGACCTCGACCATTTTATCCATGCGGCCTCGCACGATCTTTTGGCCCCGCTCAGCAATATTGAAACCAGCATCAATATAATGAATCAAATTACCTTGTCGGACAAAAAGCTGATTGATTTTTTAAATATTATCAATGCATCCATAAAAACCTTCCGGTCGCTTATTCATGACATAGGCACTATTGCGAAAGTGGAAAGCGACATGATAGCCCTGGAAACGGTTGATCTTGGCGATGTTCTCAATAATATTGAATGGAGCCTCGAAAATAAAATCGAATTATCGGGTGCCGTAATTATCAGAGAGTTGGATGTGAACGAAATCCTGTTCTCGAAAAAGAATCTTCGAAGTATTTTATATAACCTGGTGTCGAACGCTATCAAATTTAAACGCGATGAAAGCCCAGTTGTAAATATCCATACGGTGAAAGAGGGTGACTACGTTATTCTTACTGTAAAGGATAACGGAACCGGCATCCCTAAGCAAAAGATAAATAAAATTTTTGATATGTACGGGCGGCTTAATCAGGATGTTGAGGGCCACGGCATCGGGCTGTACCTGGCCAAAAAAATAGTAGACGCGGCAGGAGGTAATATTTTGGTAGAAAGTGAAGAAGGCAAAGGCAGCAAGTTTACCATATATTTAAAGGCGGCCCCCGAAACTCCTGTTTTATAGGCACCACAATCCGTCAGTTTGGTGTATTGTGCTGCTAAAAAGTGGCGGCTATTCCAGCTTCAGGGCAATAATCCTTTACAGTAAATTATCCCCCCTGCGGCGAAAACTGCAAAATAAAGGCCGAACCCATCCCGCTTGTTGATTGCACCTGTATATTCCCTTTATGTAATAGCATAATTTGCTTGCACAAACTTAGCCCTATACCGCTGCCGGCCTTACGCGTACTAAAAAATGGGATAAATATTTTATCCAATAGTTCGGGCGGCATGCCCATGCCATTATCGGCCACTTTAACCAATATTTTATTGTTACCGCCTATTTCGGCTGATAGCGTTAAGCGTGGCTCCTCGCGTTCTTTTACCGCCTCTATAGCGTTCACTATCAGGTTTATCATTACCTGTTCTATCAGGTTATGGTCGGCTTCTATGGCCAATGTAGGGTCTCGCAAAATGATTTCAAGCTCAATATTTTTCTTCTCGAGCGTTGGGCGCATCAGGCTGCTAAGTGCCTCAAAAAGGTTACGCACCAGTATTTTGGTTAAATCGAGTTTGGTGATTTTATTTAAACTGCGATAACTTTCTGTAAATTTAAGCAAGCCTTCGCTACGCCGCTTTATGGTATCTATACCCAGCTCCAAATCTTCCAGTTGGCTGCTCACCGGGCTATTGGCAATCTCAGGGCTTTTTAACCGGTTTTTTAACGTATCAGCTAATGAGGATATTGGCGCTACAGAATTCATAATCTCGTGCGTCATCACATTCAAAAGCTTTTGCCATGCTTTTGATTCTGTTTCGTCCAGGGCCTCACTCACGTTTTGAAAGGCCACCAGTTTATAAATCTTATCATCACTGCGGAGTACACTTGCGGTAACCAAAATCTTAATCAACTGCTGATTATGGCTGATGGTTACAATTTTGGCATCGCCGGGTTTTAACTTGATGATTTCCTTATATAAAACTTCCTCGCGTTTTTCGAGCGAGTGAATGGTTTTGAGGTAGGGTACGCCGATTAACTTCTTAAACGATTCATTGATCCAACCCGTTTCGCCGGTTTCCTGCTCGTAGGACAGGATGCCGGTATCCACCAATTCCAGTATCTTTTGCAGGTAATGATATTGGGTCTCTCGCTCGCGGCTTATCAGTTTAAAAGTGGTATTAATTTCGTTAAAACCTTTCCGCAACGGTTTCAATTCGTTGGGTGCTTTCCGCACATCAAAATGGCGCGAAAAATCGCGGTAATGTATTGATTCCACAAATTGGCTTACCTCATCCTGCGCTTTTTTCTGAAAACGGATCATATCCAAAACAGAATAGATCACCAGCGGTACACTTATAATTAAAAAAATATAGTAACCTGTGCCCAGCACCACTAATATCGATGTTACGCTTATAATCATAAACATCAGTATCACACGCAGCACCAGCCGCCATTCGTAACGGTTAAATATCATATTTGCTCAATCTGCGGTAAAGTGCGGTGCGGGTAAGTCCAAGTTCCTTAGCGGCCCTGGTAATGTTGCCATTATGTTTATCAATTACGCGCAAAATGGCATTTTTTTCGAGCGTACTTAAAGGTATATTGTCGTCATCAACAATCACCTCGGTCGATGTTTCTAAAATAGAGAATATCAGGTCGTCGGGGCGTAATATGTGATCGTCGGCCATAATTACCGCGCGTTCAATGGTATATTGTAGTTCGCGTACGTTGCCGGGGTAATTGTACGATTTTAATTTAGCCATCGCCGCAGCATCAAAATCTACCGTAGGCTTAAGGTATTTGCCCGCATATAGTTTGGCAAAATGCCTGGCCAGAATAATAATATCATCGTTACGCCTGCGTAATGGCGGCATATTAATTTCAACAGTGTTTATCCGGTATATTAAATCCTTGCGAAAGCGACTTTCATTAGCCAACTCGCTTAATGGCAGGTTGGTGGCACATATCAGGCGAATATCAACATCTACAGCTTTGTTGGTACCCAAACGTGTTACCTGCCGGTTTTGTAATACCGTTAACAATTTAGCCTGTTGTTGCAGCGATATATTGCCAATTTCGTCTAAAAACAGCGTTCCGCCTTGTGCATCTTCAAACCGACCGCTCCGGTCTTCCCGGGCATCGGTATAAGCGCCCTTTTTATGGCCAAACAATTCGCTTTCAAAAAGGGTATCGGTCAACGCACCAACGTCAACCTTAATAAATGGTTTATCAGCACGCAGGGAACGTTCATGAATGGCTTTTGCCATCAGGTCCTTGCCGGTGCCGTTTTCGCCCAAAAGCAAAATATTGGCATCAGTCGGTGCAATTTTATTCACCTTATGGAAAATATCCTGCATCACCTCCGAATCACCTAATATCGATGTGTCGCCCGTGCCGCTTTTTGCTGATGTTTTAGCCGGTTTTACACCTTCTTTTTTATCCAGCAGGTCCTTAATGGTATCAATCAGTTTTTCGTTATGCCAGGGTTTAACAATAAAATCGTTGGCGCCTTCTTTTAATGAACGAACCGCCAAATCAATATCGCCATAAGCGGTAATCATAATCACGCAAACGGCAGGTTTCCATTCCTTTATTTTACGCAGCCAATACAGCCCCTCGTTGCCGGTGTTAATGGCGCTGTTAAAGTTCATATCCAGCAAAACCAAATCAACCTGGTTACGTTGCAGCAGCCAATTAAGGTTCTCGGGATTTTTTTCGGTAATTACCTCCTGCGCTTCTGTTTTAAGCAAAAGCTTAACGGCGGTAAGCACATCCGGATCGTCGTCAACAATTAAAACAGTAGCTTTTTTTAGTATCATTCTTTTTCGTTCATTAGTTCACTGGTTCACCGGTTTATTGGTGGATGTTTGCCAATAATACTATAATTTATCATTTATTCCGCAAATGTTACTTATTTTAGTGTAAAACAAGCAACCATTAAAAATAAGCGACGTCTCATTGACCAATCAACGAGTACTTATCAATTTTTGTGCTAATTCATAAATATTAATCATAATTTGCTGCATTAAAGCCGCATCATTAAGCATAAACCTATAAACCAATAAACTAATGAATAAACAGCCGCCAATATCAATTAACTGATGAACCAATGATCAAATTACCGCGGTGTATCATAACCGTACACTTGCTGTAACAGAAGCGTACGCTTCAATAATACATTTTAGGTTTAAATTGCTGAAAAACAGCTATTTAATTTGTGGCATATTCTTTTGTAACTATATACCAAAATATAAAATAATAAACTATTTACAGTGGACAGAGTAATTGAAAAAAAGACCTGGAATACCAAAAGGATACTAACCATTGGCGGCATAGCAGCCATTGTTTTATTAATTGCAGGCGCTATTTATGGCACGTCTGGTAAAAGCAAATTAGATGTTGATACCGAACGGCTAACTATCAGCGAAATAACTAAAGGGCCTTTTCAGGAAAATATCCCGGTTAATGGCACCGTAATGCCGCTTAGTACCTTTTATATCGACGCATCAGATGGTGGCCGCGTTGAGCAAAAATATGTGGAAGACGGTGCGATAGTTAAGGCGGGCGACCCGATTTTAAGATTATCAAACACCGACCTTGAGTTGAGACTGGCACAGGAAGAAACTTCTGTATACGGTAACCAAACACAGATGCAGATTTCGAAATCGAATTCACAGCAAAACACCGTTACTAAGTTAAACAACATGGCAGCTGTTGATCAGGCGTTTAAAGAAGCAGAACGTATTTATAAATTAGATAAAGATTTATACGCCAAAAAAGCTATTGGTCTGCAGGAGTTTCAATCGGCGAAAAACACCTATGATTACCAGTTATATAACAGGAAGTTATCGCAACAAATATTGCAACAGGATTCCGCAATGGTTAAGCAACAGGATATCCAAACTAAGGAGCAATATGCCCAAATGAAGACGACTTTAGATCTGTTGCGTAAAGAGGTGGCAGCGCTTATTGTACGTGCCCCCACCGCTGGCCAGTTAACCAACTTCGACGCAGAGATTGGACAAGACAAAAATAAAGGTGAGCACCTGGGCCAAATTGACGTAGCAACGGGCTTTAAGGTGAAAGTAGGTGTGGAAGAGCACTATCTTAACCGCGTATTCACTGGTTTAAAAGGTGATTTTCAGTATGGTGAAAAAACCTATAAACTGATTGTAAAAAAGGTATACCCTGCGTTATTAGCAGGCCAGTTTACGGTAGATATGGCCTTTGTAGGCCCGGTACCAGACGGCATCAGAAAAGGCCAAACCTTACAGGTACGCCTGTTCCTGAGCGACCAAACAACAGCATTATTATTACCTAAAGGCGGTTTCTTCCAGCAAACCGGTGGCAACTGGATATTTAAGGTGAGCGAAGACGGCAAAAAAGCTTATAAAGTTAACATAGCCATTAATCGCCAAAGTCCTGATTACTATGAGTTAACATCAGGTTTAAATGTAGGCGACAAAGTAATTACATCAAGCTACGAGACTTACGGGGATATACAGGAATTGATATTGAAGAAATAGTGATTAGAGGTTGGAGATTAGAGGTTAGGAAAAGCTGCGCTGTAAGTTGCGAGCTGTACACCAATGAACTAATGAACCAGTGAACAAATAAACTAAATTAATTAACTTAAACTATAAAATCAAATCCTTCCGCAATTAAACAATGGAGAGGGTTTAGGAGGCAAAAATGATAAAAATTACAGATCTCGAAAAATTTTACCGCACCGAAGAGGTAGAAACAATAGCTTTAAACAAGCTATCAATTGAAGTTAAAACCGGCGAGTTTGTTGCCATAATGGGTCCATCGGGCTGCGGCAAATCAACTTTGCTGAACATCCTGGGTATGTTGGATGATCCGGATGAAGGCAGCTACGTTTTTAACGGAATTGAAGTGGCTCATTTTACCGAACGTAAACGTGCCGATCTGCGCAAGCACAACATTGGTTTCGTATTCCAAAGCTTTAACCTGATTGATGAATTAACCGTATTCGAAAATGTTGAACTACCATTGATTTACACTGGTGTTCCATCGGCAGAGCGTGTTAAGAGGGTAGAGGAAGTGTTAGACAAAATGCAAATTATGCACCGTCGTAACCACTACCCGCAACAATTATCGGGTGGTCAGCAACAGCGTGTGGCTATTGCCCGTGCGGTTGTGAACAAACCAAAGCTGATTTTGGCGGATGAGCCCACCGGTAACCTTGATAGCAGTAACGGTAATGATGTAATGGAATTGTTAACCGATTTGAACGAACAGGGAACAACCATCATCATGGTTACTCACTCCGAGCATGATGCCCGCTACAGCCACCGTATCATCCGTTTGCTGGATGGTCAAAGCGTAGTGGAAAACATAATGATTTAGTCCGAAAGTCAGTAAAGTCCGAAAGTAAAATGCCGGATTTCCATCGACTGAATTGGTCAGAAGTCAGAAGGTATCGAACTTTCTAATGACCAATGACTACTGACCAATGACCAAACCACCACGAAAGTTTATATAAGTTAATAATAAGTGCCTCCGCTAACTCCTCCTTAAATGGAGGGGTTGGCTTGTGGGATGGAATTGCTGTGCCTTGTTTTTTTAAGTTCTGCGTATTGGTGAGATCGACAATCGAAGTGTAATAACTGTTGATGGCCAACTACTTAGAGCTTTAAATGGTTGAACAAATTAGTTGGATATTACCATGATAAAAAACTTCATAAAAACTGCATTTCGTACGCTGTTAAAAAACAAGGGTTTTACGGCAATTAACGTTTTAGGGCTGGCTTTAGGGTTGGCTACCTGTATGCTTATTGTTTTTTACGTACTGGATGAGTTAAGTTACGACAAGTTCAACGTTAATGCCGACCGGATTTACCGCGTTAATAACGATATCAAATTTGGTGGTATCACCAACTCTTATGCGGTTTCGCCAGCGCCTATGGCAACCGCTTTGTTGGCCGAACTCCCCGAAATAGAAAATACTGTAAGGTTTAGGGACCAGGGTAGTTTCCAGGTAAAGAAGGGTAATCAAAATATAAGGGAGATGAGGCGGATTTATGCCGATGCATCTGTTTTCAGTGTGTTCACGCTCCCGATGATTGCTGGTGACCCAAAAACTGCTTTAAAAGACCCGCGCACAGTTGTTATTACTGAAAACACAGCCAAAAAGTATTTTAATACCACTAATGCCGTAGGGAAAACACTTACGGTTAACGATAGTATATTGTATAAAGTTACCGGCATAATACACGATATGCCCAAACAGGCGCATTTTAACTATGATTTTTTTGTGTCGATGGAGTCACTCGCCGACAGTAAAAATGTAAGTTGGGTAAGTAACAACTATGTAACGTACGTGTTGCTCAAAAAAGGGGTATCGCCACAAGCTGTGGAAGCCAAATTCCCGGGGCTAATCAAAAATCATGTGGGTTCGCAATTGGAGGCTATCATTCATTTAAGTTATGATGCATTTCAAAAAACAGGGAATTATTTTCGACTTAATCTTACCCCGGTTACTGATATTCACCTTCACTCAAACAGGGTAGCCGAGCTGGGGGCTAATAGCGACGTAAAATACGTTTACATGTTTTCAGCGGTTGCCATATTCATACTATTAATTGCCTGCGTTAATTTCATGAACCTTTCTACCGCGCGCTCATCAAACCGTGCGCGCGAGGTAGGGGTAAGGAAAGTATTAGGCTCTCCGCGCAAGTTTTTAGTAGCGCAATTTTTGTCCGAATCGGTAATGGTTACGTTTGTTGCTACCGCGATAGCCGTTTTTGGCGCATGGGCGTTATTACCGCTATTTAACCAGATATCAGGCAAGGAGTTGGCTTTTACCACCCAAACATTTGTTTGGCTTACGCCAACACTCATTTTATTGGTGATTGTAATAGGCTGCCTTGCGGGATCTTACCCGGCGCTCTTTCTTTCGGCCTTTCGGCCCATCGATGTATTAAAAGGTAAGTTATCGTCGGGTTTCAAGGGCGGCTGGCTGCGTAGTTTCCTGGTGGTTTTTCAGTTTGCTATATCTATTTTCCTGATTATCGGTACATTGGTGATTTATAACCAGTTAAAATATATACAAAACCGCGACCTTGGCTTTAAACGCGACCAGATACTGGTAATCCACAACGTTTACACTATCGGGAGCCAAACCAAAGTATTTAAAGAAGATATTAAAAAATTTCCGGAGGTGGCCAATTTAACACTTACCGGTTTTTTACCCAACGAAGGGTATAACAACAACACAACGTTTTTTCAAGATCATAGTATGGATTCCAAAAAGGCGTTAACGACTGCTGTATGGGCAGTTGACGAAAACTATATTCCAACCCTTGGGATGAAAGTGATTGCCGGTCGGAATTTTTCGAAGCAAATGTCAACCGACACTTCGGCTGTAATTATCAACGAGAGCGCTGCGCGGAGGCTTGGTTTTACCGATCCATTAAACAAACAATTGTATTATCCAACGGATAATATGGCTAAAAACATCAAACCGGTGCACATTATCGGCGTAATTAAAGATTTCAATTTTAAATCATTACGCGAAAACATAAGCCCCATGGTATTAAGTTATGGCGATGATTGGGGGGCCTTAGGAATAAAGGTGAAAGCAGTAAATATACCGTCGCTGGTTGCCAAAATAAAAGACAGGTGGAAGGCGTTGGCTCCTAACCAGCAGTTTGATTATTCGTTTATGGACGATGATTTTGATGCCGATTACCGCGCCGAACAACGTGTGGGCACCATCTTTATCACATTTACTTCGCTGGCAATTGTTATAGCGTGTTTGGGCTTGTTTGGTTTGGCCGCATACGCTGCAGAGCAGCGTACAAAAGAAATTGGTATTCGCAAGGTATTGGGCGCCAGGGTATCAACCATAGTAAGAATGCTTTCGGTAGATTTTTTAAAATTGGTATTGATATCCATTTTGGTTGCCGGCCCTTTTGGCTGGTTTTGGGCTCACAGCTGGCTCAACAGTTTTGCCTACCGGGAAAACGTACAGTGGTGGGTTTTTGCCGTAGCAGGCTTTGGCGCTATCGCTATTGCGTTTATTACAATCAGTTTTCAATCTATAAAGGCAGCGTTGAGTAACCCGGTTAATAGCCTTAAAAGTGAGTAGGGGAGTCCGAAAGTCGGGAAAGTCCGGAAGTCCGAAAGAAAAAAATGGACACCAGTGAACTAATGAACCAGTGAACTAATTAACTATTAAAATGATACGAAACTATATAAAAACAGCTTTCCGCGGCCTGATGAAAAATAAGGGATTTACCTTTATTAATGTTTTGGGCCTGGCCTTGGGGCTGGCTACCTGCCTTTTAATTGTGTTTTATGTATTTGATGAATTAAGTTACGACAGGTATAACACCAAAGCCGACAGGGTCTTCCGCTTAAATTACGAAATAAAATTCGGAGGTGTTCAAAACCCTTACGCCATAGCGCCGCCACCCGCTGCTGCTGCATTGAAAGCTGATTTTCCCGAGGTTGAACAGGTCGCACGGTTCAGAAACCGGGGCGGGAATAAAGTAAAAAAAGGCACCCAAAATATACAGGAAGACCGGATGGTATATGCGGATAATTCCATATTTGATGTATTTACCTTGCCGGTAATAAGTGGTAATACCGCAACTGCATTAAAAGACCCACATACGGTAGTTATTACGGAAGATATTGCAAAAAAATATTTTGGTAACACTAATGCAGTAGGGCAGGTACTTACTTTTAATGATACTTCGCAGTTTAAAGTAACAGCCGTTATAAAAAATATTCCCCAGCAATCGCATTTTCACTTCCAATTTTTTATGTCGATGCCGACCATTGCCGAGAGCAGGGAGAATGGCTGGCTGGGTAACAATTTTAACACCTACATTTTGCTAAGACCGGGTGCCGACTACAAGAGCCTTGCCGCGAAACTTCCCGAATTTTTGCACAGGCATGCCACGGCCCAACTGCAAGCCGCCCTTCACATGGACTTCGCCGCTTTCGAAAAAAGTGGCAGCTATTTAAAACTAACACTTATTCCGCTCAAAAACATTCACCTGCAATCGGCCATGCTTGATGAATTTGAACCGAACGGCAACATAGCTTATGTATATATTTTTTCGGCGATTGCCATATTTATATTACTGATTGCCTGTGTTAATTTCATGAATCTCTCCACTGCCCGGTCGGCAAACCGTGCGCGTGAGGTTGGCGTCCGCAAGGTGCTGGGCTCGCCAAGAAAACACCTTGTTGCGCAGTTTTTAACGGAATCGATCATTGTAACATTAGTCGGTGCTGTAATTGCGGTATTTGCGGCCTGGGCGTTTTTGCCGCTCTTTAACCAATTGTCCGGTAAAGAATTAACGGTAACAACTCAAATCGTAAGCTGGCTGGTACCCGCATTGTTTATTATCATTATTGTGATCGGCTGCCTGGCCGGCTCTTACCCGGCTTTATTTCTTTCAGCTTTTCGGCCGATAGATGTGCTTAAAGGGAAACTGGCAGCCGGTTTTAAAGGCGGCACCCTTCGCAGCGTACTGGTTGTATTTCAATTTGCTATCTCTATTTTTTTAATCATAGGCACATTGGTTATTTACAACCAGCTAAAATATATCCAAAATAAAGATCTTGGGTATAACCGGGATCATATACTGATCGTTAAAAATGTTTGGACGCTTGGTAATGGCGCAAATGCTTTCAAACAAGAGATAAAGCAACTGCCCGGCGTGCAAAATGCAACGCTCAGTAACTCGCTGCCTACCGACAATGGGAATGACAATACCAGGTCCTTTTTCAAAAATCAGGTTATCGATCAGAAAGGCGCTGTATTATCCCATGAGTGGGATGTTGACGAGGATTATATTTCGACGCTTGGAATAAAAATGGTAGCCGGCAGGAATTTTTCGCGGGATATGGCTACGGATTCGTCGGCGGTAATTGTAAATGAGGCTTTTGCAAAGCTGTTTGGCTATTCGCACCCTGTCGATCAGTTTGTTTACGCACCTGCAAATAACGAACTCACCAAGACCATTAAGCTTCACATCATTGGTGTGATGAAGGATTTTAATTTTAAATCGTTAAGAGAGAATGTTCCGCCTTTGCTTATTAACCTTGCGCCAAACATGGGCGTGTTGAGTATCCACATTAAGACCGCAGATATTCCCGGTTTATTGGCACAGGTTAAGGATAAATGGAAAGGGGTCTCGTCCAACCAGCAATTTAACTATTCTTTTATGGATCAGGAATTTGACGCTATCTACCGGTCCGAACAGCGCATGGGGGCTATTTCCATGGCCTTTACTTCATTGGCTATCATCATCGCCTGTTTGGGTTTATTTGGCCTCGCTGCCTATTCTGCCGAACAACGCACAAAAGAAATAGGGATCAGAAAGGTGTTAGGCGCCAATGTATCGGATATTGTTAACATGCTTTCAAAAGATTTTATAAAGTTGGTGATTATAGCAATCGTTATTGCCACGCCAATAGCCTGGTGGGCAATGCAAAAGTGGCTGCAAAGTTTTGCTTACAGGCAAAATATGCAATGGTGGGTAGTAGCACTGGCCGGGTTTGGGGCAATAGTTATAGCATTTATTACTATAAGCTCTCAATCGGTAAAGGCTGCCTTATCGAACCCGGTAAATAGTATTAAAAGTGAGTGAGGGGAAGTCCGAAAGTCGGAAAAGTCCGGAAGATAAAATGGATTTGATGACCGACCCACTAATGAACAAGTGAACTAATGAACTAACCATGATAAGAAACTACATTAAAACAGCTTTCCGCAGCCTGATGAAGAATAAGGGATTTACCTTCATCAACGTATTCGGACTTTCTCTCGGGTTGGCTATTTGCATGCTCATCGTTTTTTATGTAATGGATGAGTTGAGCTATGATCATTACAATACCAAAATTGATCGTATTTACCGGGTTAATAACGATGTGAAGTTCAACGGAAATGCAATGTCGGGTACTACTAATCCTGCACCGCTTGCTTCCACTTTACAAAATACTTTTCCTGAAATTGAAAAAACAACGCGGTTTAGGCAAAATGGCGGTGCACAGGTAAAAAAAGGCAATCAGAATATCCAGGAAGACCGGATTACTTACGCCGATCCGGCAATGTTTGATGTATTTACCCTGCCATTGGTTTCGGGTAGCCCGTTTACAGCATTAACCGAACCAAAGTCGGTTGTAATTACCGAAAAAACCGCAAAAAAATATTTCAATAGCATCGATGTTATTGGCAAGACGCTTCTTTTTAACAACACCGATACCTATAAAATTACAGGTGTGATGCGCGATATTCCCAAACAATCGCATTTTATTTTCGACTTCTTTATTTCGATGTCAAGTCTTCCCGAAAGCAAGGAGGTAACCTGGCTCAGCAGTAATTTTCAAACCTATATCCTGCTAAAGCCAGGCGCAAACAGTAAAAAAATTGAAAGTAGTTTTCCGCAAATGGTTAAAACCTATGTTGGGGTTCAATTGCAAAGCGTTATCCATTTGAGCTTTAATGATTTTGAAAAAGGCGGCAATTATTACAGGTTCAGTCTTACCCGGCTAAAAGATATCCACTTAAAATCAAACCGCAACGGCGAAATGGGTACTAACGGCAATATGATATACGTGTATCTGTTTTCGGCGGTAGCCATTTTTATTTTGCTAATTGCGTGCGTTAATTTCATGAACCTTTCCACCGCCCGTTCGGCAAACCGCGCGCGCGAAGTTGGGGTACGCAAGGTATTGGGTTCGGCCCGTAAAAACCTGATAGCCCAATTCCTGGCCGAATCGATTATGGTAACGCTTGCCGCCACAGCAATAGCTTTGTTTGCTGCCTGGGTTTTGTTGCCGTTGTTTAATCAAATGTCGGGTAAAGAGTTAGTGATGTCTAATCAATTGTTGTCCTGGCTTATACCGTCGCTCATTGTTTTGGCCTTTGTGATAGGGTGTTTCGCAGGTTCCTACCCTGCATTTTACCTTTCGGCATTTCAGCCTATCGAGGTGCTTAAAGGCAAACTTTCAACCGGGTTTAAAGGCGGTGTTTTCAGGAGCGTGCTGGTAGTTTTTCAATTTTGTATATCCATATTTTTAATCATCGGGACGCTGGTTATTTACAATCAGCTTAAATATATACAAAATAAAGATCTGGGCTATAACCGCGACCATGTACTCACCATTCAAAACGTTTGGGCGCTGGGCAAGCAATCAAAAGTGTTTAAAAACGAAGTGAAGCAAATGCCCGGAGTTAGCAACGCTACTTTAACCAGTTATACCCCAACCGGTGGCAACCGTAACAGCGGCGCCATATTTAAGTCGGTAACACTTGATGCTGCCAGTGGAATATTGGCGCAGCAATGGCAAGTTGATGAAAATTATATTCCCACCCTGGGCATGAAATTAATTGCAGGCCGCAATTTTTCGAACCAAATGTCCACCGACTCAACGGCAGTGATCATTAATGAGTCGGCAGCCCGGCTGTTTGGGTTTACGAAGCCTTTGAATAGACAACTTTACCGCACTCAGGATGATTACGGTAAGCAAGTAAAGGTATATCATATCATTGGAGTGGTTAAGGATTTTAATTTCAGTTCGTTAAAGGACAATATAGAACCCGTTGTATTAAAATACGAAGAAGACTGGGGCGCGTTAAATATCCGTATCAGTTCCAACAACATCCCTGCGTTGGTTTCTCAAATTGAAAATAAATGGAAATCGTTTTCTCCTAACCAGGCGTTTAGCTATACGTTTATGCAGCAAGATTTTGATGCTACATACCGGTCCGAGCAGCGTATTGGCAAAATATTCGTGTGGTTCACCTCGCTGGCCATTGTTATAGCCTGTTTGGGTTTATTTGGTCTCGCCGCTTATGCGGCCGAGCAGCGCACGAAGGAGATAGGCATCCGCAAAATATTAGGCGCAAACGTATCAACCATTGTAAGCCTTTTATCTGTTGATTTTATAAAACTGGTGGTTATCTCTATTGCTGTGGCCTCGCCATTAGCCTGGTGGGCCATGAATACCTGGTTTTTGCAAAGCTTTGCCTACCGGCAAAATATACAATGGTGGGTGGTAGTCGCAGCAGGGTTAGCAGCAACACTCGTAGCGTTTATAACTATAAGTTTTCAATCAATAAAAGCGGCGTTGAGTAACCCGGTGGATAGCTTGCGAAGTGAGTAGGCAGTTTTCAGTTGGCAGTTTGCTTTAATAAATAGCTAATGACCAACCACCAATGAACTAATGAACCAGTGAACAAATGAACTAACCATGATACGAAACTATTTAAAAATCGCATTCCGGAATTTAAAAAAGGATAGGCAGTTTACCTTTTTAAATGTGATCGGTCTTTCGGCCGGCATTGCCTGTACGTTGTTGATTTATCTGTGGGTTCATGATGAGTTAAGCTATGATAAAATCTTCGCAAACGATGGCCAGATTTACCAGATAATGGAACATCGCGGGGGCGGCGAGACCAGCGGGCTGTCGGACGAATCATCCGGGCTGGTTAGTCAAACTGTTTCAATGCAGGATCCTGAGGTATTATATGCCGCCGCAGTAGCGCCGCCCGATTGGTGGCAAAAGTTTACACTTACTGTAGCCGATAAAAATATTAAAGCAACCGGCCAGTATGTGGGTAAAGATTATTTTAACATTTTCTCTTTTAAAGTACTTCATGGTAATAAATCGCAGATGCTTGCGGCTAAAAACTCCATTGTTATTTCGGATGAGCTGGCTAAAAAGCTGTTTAACTCCAGCGATGAGGCCATCGGCAAAGCCATTAAATTTCAGCACGATAAAGACTTTTTTGTTACCGGCGTTTTTGAGAAGGTTCCGGTTCATTCGTCGCAACAATTTGATTTTGTGCTATCATTCGAATATTTGGCCGATGTACAAGGCTGGGTAAAAACCTGGCCAAATGGGGGGCCACATAACTACGTACTGTTAAAAAAAGGCGCGGACGTTAACGCTTTCGATAAAAAAATCGAAAATATGATTACCCGGTACAGCGGCGATACTACGCGTAAGCTGTTTGCCGCAAACTTTTCGGCCAATTACCTGCATAATACTTTTAACCACGGATCGAGGGTAGGAGGCAGGTATGAATATGTGCAGCTGTTTTCTGTAATTGCTATATTTATATTGTTGATTGCCTGCATCAATTTCATGAACCTGTCCACAGCCAAAGCTTCGGGCCGGATGAAAGAAGTGGGGATAAAAAAGGTGGTTGGCGCTGGCCGAAGTCAGTTAATTACACAGTTTCTGTCCGAATCAATGTTACTGGCTATTCTCACAACAATTCTTGCAGTTGGGATAGCCTGGCTGTTGCTGCCGCAGTTTAACCAGTTAACAGGTAAGGACATTCAAATGGATTTTGATGTGCAACTTATTCTCATGCTGGTAGGCATAGCCGTTTTTACCGGTATTGTATCCGGAAGTTACCCGGCTCTGTATCTTTCAAAATTCAATCCGCTGGCTATTTTAAAGGGAAAACTTAAATCGTCCTTGTCAGAATTAGTTGCACGTAAAGGCCTGGTGGTGTTTCAGTTCACCATTTCGGTGGTGTTGATTGTTGCTGTATTGGTTATTTACAAACAAATACAAATGATACAATCAGTGCCGCCGGGTTATAACAAAGATAATGTAGTAAGGATAGATTCGGAGGGCAAGCTCCAGGGCACTGAAGACAATTTTGCGACGCAGCTAAAGACAATACCGGGTGTGGTAAATGCAAGTTATACGCAGCACAATATAGTGGGGCGCAACTATGCCACCGGTGGCCTCAGCTGGGATGGTAACATTGCCGCCGACCAGGCAATTTATTTCGAAGGCTTTTTTGGCGGTTTTAATCTGATCGAAACCTTAGGTATGAAGATGGCCGCCGGAAGGTCTTTTTCGAAAGATTTCGGATCAGAAGGAAATAAGATCATCCTTAATGAGGCCGCTGTGAGAACAATGCACCTTAAAAATCCGATAGGGAGCAATATTAAGGCTTATGGTAATAATAATTACCAGGTTATCGGGGTGGTGAAAGATTTTCATTTTGAATCATTGCACGAAGTAGTAAAACCTTCATTTATTATGCTTAATGGCGGTAGCCCCTACAACAAAATGATTGTACGGATAAAAGAAACCAATCAAAAAGAAACCCTTGCCCAAATACAACGGCTGTACGAGTCGTATAACCCGGGTTTCCCTTTCCAGTACAGCTTTTTAGACCAAGCCTACCAAAAACAATACGAAACCGAAGTGCGGGTTTCCCTGCTGTCCGAGTATTTTTCGGGCCTGGCGATTCTAATATCCTGCCTTGGGCTTTTTGGATTGGTAGCCTTTACCGCTCAAAAACGGCAGAAGGAAATCGGTGTGCGTAAAGTTATCGGCGCATCGGTTAATAGTATTGCTGTAATGCTCACCAAAGATTTTTTAAAGTTGGTTGTTATTGCTGTTATGATCGGTTTTCCGGTTGCCTGGTATATTATGCACCAATGGCTGCAAAGCTTCGCCTACAAGGTTGATATGGGTGCAGGCGTATTTATTATAGCCGTAACGGCGGTGACATTGATAACGATATTAACGGTAGGCTTCCAGGCAGTGAAAGCGGCGCTGGCGAACCCAGTAAAGAGTTTGCGTTCGGAATGATTGTCATTAGTCATTCGTCATTGGGTTGCTTTGCGAACCTGTCTGATGACCAATAACTATTGAAGGAACTTATTAATGACCAATGACTAAAAAGAAATGATTAAAAACAATATAAAGATGGCTTTCCGGAGCCTCACCAAAAACAAGGCGTTTACCGCCATAAATGTATTGGGCCTCGCATTGGGTCTTGCCAGCTGCCTGTTGATTATATTTTACGTGGCCGACGAATTAAGTTATGATCGCTACAATACCAAAGCCGACAGGATATACCGAGTAAACGAGGATCTTAAGCTGGGCGAAAACAATGTTTTGTATGCTGTTTGCATGCCCCCGCTGGCGCAGGCATTAAAAAACGACTTCCCTTACGTTGAAAACGCGGTAAGGATAAAAAACCTGGGTTCGCGGCATGTAAGGAAAGGAACAGTTAATATTCTTGAAAACCGTATGGCGTTTGCCGATCCATCGTTGTTTGATGTATTTACGCTGCCCATGATTACCGGCAGCCCGGCCTCGGCCTTAGCCGAACCAAATTCGGTGGTCATCACTGAATCTACCGCTAAAAAATACTTCGGCTCTACAAATGTTGTGGGTAAAACCATGACGTTTGACGACAATAACTTTTTTAAAGTAACCGGCGTTATTAAAGATATTCCAGTTCAGTCGCACTTTAATTTCGACTTTTTTGTGTCTATGGCTTCGTTCCCGGATAGTAAATCGAACGAATGGTTAAGAAGCGATTACAATACCTATGTTTTATTTAAGGATGGCGCCGATCATCAAAAATTAGAAGCTGCCCTGCCTGCGTTCTTAAATAAATACAGCGGCGATCAAATGCAGGCGCAATTGCACATGAACATGACCGCCTTTGAAAAAAGCGGGAGCTTCTTCAGGTTAAATTTAACACCGCTTACGGCCATTCACCTTCACTCCAACCGAAGCGGCGAACTTGGGCCTAACAGCACATCCGAATATGTTTATATCTTCTCGGCCATTGCCCTATTTATATTGATCATCGCCTGCGTTAACTTTATGAATCTGTCTACAGCGCGGTCGTCAGGCCGTGCCCGCGAGGTAGGGGTGCGCAAGGTATTGGGTTCATCGCGAAAATCGTTAATCATGCAGTTTCTGTCCGAATCAATATTAATAACATTGGGTGCCGCAGTAATTGCTGTTTTTGTTGCAACAGCATCGCTGCCGGCATTTAACCAATTAGCGGGTAAAAGCATGGTTATCAACTCGCAAACATTCAGCTGGCTTATTCCTGCATTGTTGTGCATCGTGTTGATAGTGGGCGTATTGGCAGGCTCTTATCCTGCATTTTTTCTTTCGGCATTTCAGCCTGTTAATGTGTTAAAAGGTAAGCTATCCGCCGGGTTTAAAGGTGGTTGGCTGCGCAGTGTTTTGGTGGTATTCCAGTTCGGTATTTCTATTTTCCTCATCATAGGCACATTGGTCATATACCGTCAGCTGAATTATATCCAAAACAGGGATTTAGGTTACAACCGCAACCAGGTGCTGGTAATACAAAATAACTTTGAATTAAATAAACAGGCCAGTGTTTTTAAGCAGGAAGTAAAACAATTGCATGGCGTTGAAAATGCAACGATGACGGCTTTCCTGCCAACGTCCGGCCAGAAAAGCACCGCCATATTTTTCAAAGATGCATCGTTTAATCAGAAACAGGCACTGTTCCCGCAAACCTGGGAGATTGACGAAGATTATATTAACACGCTCGGTATGAAAATGGCCGCCGGCCGCAGTTTTTCGAGGGATATGTTGACCGATTCAAGCGGCATTATTATCAACGAAGCAGCTGCCAAATTTCTCGGACTTGCCGATCCTTTAAATAAACCGCTCTATAAATCGAATGGAGGCGAACAAAGCGTTGCGAATTCAAAGCAATACCATATCATCGGCGTAGTGAAGGACTTTAATTTCAGTAGTCTACGGGATGTGATCAGTCCGGTGGTATTGACGCTGGCACACAATACCGGTGCCTTGAGTATCCGCGTAAGCACCAATAATTTACCGGCATTAATGTCGCAAATCAAAAATAAATGGAAGGAACTGGCGCCAAGTGTACCCATGAATTATTCCTTTATGGATCAGGACTTTGACGCCTCCTATCGCGTGGAGCAGCGCACAGGCACCATATTTATCGTATTTACGTCGCTTGCTATCATTATCGCCTGTCTGGGTTTATTTGGCCTGGCTGCTTATGCCGCCGAACAGCGTACCAAAGAGATAGGCATCAGGAAAGTACTGGGCGCAAGCGTTACCGTAATTGTTAAAATGCTGTCGCTGGATTTTATAAAGCTGGTGTTTATTGCTATGCTTTTTGCATTCCCGCTGGCATGGGTATTTATGAATAAATGGTTTTTGCAGGATTTTGCCTATAGAGCAAACATCCAGTGGTGGGTGCTGCCGCTGGCCGGGACAATTGCCACTGTTATTGCTTTTGTAACCATAGGTTTTCAATCGGTAAAGGCAGCGTTGTCGAACCCGGTAGATAGCCTTAAAAACGAGTGATTAGAGGTTAGAGATAAGAGATTAGAAAAATTCATCAATAAATATAAGGGCCATCATAACAATGACTTAATGCCCCAATGACTTAATGACTCAATACAATGATAAAAAACTATATAAAAATCGCATTCAGAAACCTTTGGAGACACAAAAGTTTTTCGTTAATCAACATTGTTGGCCTGGCTGTAGGCATGACGGCTTTTTTGCTGATCGTCATGTACGTGACTTTCGAATTGAGTTACGATAAGTTCCATACCAAAGGCGATCAGGTTTACCGCCTGAACGTGGATATTAAATCGGCTAATGATGTGATGAAGTTATCACAGTCCACAGCACCCATGGGGCCTGCGCTTAAAGCAGGCTTTCCGGAAGTATTGGACTATACACGGGTATTCGGTGATGATGAGGTGGTTAAAGTTGACAATCAGCAGCCGTTTCATGAAGAGAAGGTATTGCTGGCCGAGCCTTCGTTTTTTACCGTTTTTAGCTTTCAACTGATAAGAGGTGATCCTAAAACATCGCTAAAAGATCCTTTCTGCATGGTGTTGACTGAAACAACCGCGAAGAAGTATTTTGGCAATGCTGACCCGATGGGTAAAACGCTTTTGGTTGCAGGAAAATACCCGGTAAAGGTAACCGGGGTAGCTAAAGATTGTCCGCTCAACTCGCAGTTTAAATTTGACATGCTTTATTCGATTGCCACTATGGAAAGTGTGAGCAAAGGGCGCCTGCAAAACTGGGGAAACTTTGGCAATTACACTTTTTTGCTGTTGGCTAAAGGCGCCAACGCCGCTCAGTTACAGGCAAAATTCCCGGCATTTTTGAAAAAACATATCAGCGAGGAGAACCGCAAGCGCGGGCAGGATTATAACCTGTATTTGATGCCGCTAAAAGATGCTTATATGGACCCAAGAGGAGGTTTAGAGCAAGGCAGTATGAGCAATGTTTACACGTTTTCTATTGTTGCCTTGTTTATCCTGCTCATTGCGGCCATCAATTTCATCAATTTAACAACGGCCCGTGCTACCGAAAGGGCAAAGGAAGTGGGGGTTCGCAAAGTAATTGGCGCTGCCCGCAGCCAGTTAACTATCCAGTTTTTGGGTGAATCCGTTATTCTTTGTTTGATTTCACTGATTGTTGCTACTGTCCTGATTTCATTGCTATTACCGATGTTCAATCAATTGGCAGGTAAAACCATCAGCGATGGCATCTTCGAACATGGCTACGTGTTTATTCTTGTTGGCATCGCCCTGCTGATTGGTTTGGTGGCCGGCGTTTATCCGGCATTGGCGCTTTCGGCATTTAAACCGGTTGTTATTTTAAAGGGGAGGTTTAGTTCATCATCAAAAGGCGCTTTATTGCGCAAAAGTTTGGTTGTGTTTCAGTTCACCATCTCCATAGTTTTGATAGTAGGAACATTGGTGGTTTACAATCAAATCAGTTATATGCGTAACCAGCCGCTAGGCTTTGAAAAAACGCAACGGGTGACTGTGAATTTTGGTGGGGATGATAACGTGACCAAAAATTATCAAACCATTAAAAACGAATTCAAATCCATCCCAAATGTCTCGATGGTTTCAGTATCATCAGGGAGCCCCGGTGCTGGTAACAGCAATGCGCACTCCGAACTGGAAAACAGGCAGGGCGTGATGCAGCCGATAAACATTAATATGTACGATGTGGATTATGATTTTATGCCGATGTACGGGATGAAAGTAATAGCGGGCCGCGCATTCTCAACTGATTTTCCAACAGACTCCACGAAATCAATAGTTATAAACGAAGCCGCTGTAAGGGCTCTCGGTTATACATCGGCCAATGACGCTGTTGGTAAAAAGTTTTCGCAATGGGGCAGGACCGGCCAAATTGTTGGAGTGGTTAAAGATTTCCATTACCGTTCGTTGCAACAAAACGTGGAGCCGTTAAACATGCGTATCAATCCCTCAAACACTTATCTGTTTACCATGAAAATAGCCGCGGCAAATGTACCCGCTACCATCGCCGCTATAGAAAATAAATGGAAGGCGCTGGTACCACAACTTCCTTTTAATTATGATTTTGTGGATGCTAATTTTAATAAACAGTACGCAACCGAAGAACGCTTCGGCAAGTTGTTTATGTATTTCGCCGTGCTGGCCATATTTATTTCGTGCCTCGGTTTGTTGGGTCTGGCATCATACAGCACACTCCAACGCACCCGCGAAATCGGCATCAGGAAAGTATTAGGTGCAAGTATCCCCGGCATTGTAAACATGCTTTCGCGCGAGTTTATGCTGCTGGTGTTAATTGCGGCATTTATAGCTTTCCCGCTTTCGTGGTATGCCATGAATAGCTGGCTTAAAGATTTTGCTTATAAACTACCCATAAGCTGGATAGTATTTGCCACAGCCGGGGTATTGGCTTTTGTAATAGCGATATCAACGGTAAGTTTCCAGGCGATAAAGGCATCGCTGGCAAACCCGGTGAAGAGCCTGCGTTCGGAGTAACTTCCCACGCCTCACCCTAAATCCCTCTCCAAAGGAGAGGGACTTAACAACTCCCCTCTCCTTGGAGAGGGGCTGGGGGTGAGGCGTGACACTAATGAACCAATGAACTAATGAACCAACATGATAAAGAACTATTTTAAAATTGGCTGGCGTAATTTATGGAAGAACAAGGTTTTTTCGTTAATTAACATCTTCGGGCTGTCGTTAGGCATGGCGGCTTGCCTGCTCATATTACAGTTTGTAAACTTCGAACTGAGCTATGATCATTTTAACAAAAATGCATCGGATGTTTACAGAGTGGTGAACGACAGGTATCAGAATAATAAACTGATTCAGCACGGCACCATCACCTATTCGGCAGTAAGCAGGGCTATGAAAGAAGATTTTCCTGAAGTAGTAAATTACACCAGGCTTGTCCCCGGAGGGGAACAGGTTTTAATTTACGATGGTAAAAAGATACCTAAGGAACAGGCACTCTTTGTCGATAATTCATTTTTTTCAATGTTTTCGTACACAATGCTTGTCGGCGACGCCAAAACGGCTTTGAAAGAAGCTAACACCGTAGTAATCTCCGAAACAACTGCGCGTAAGGTATTTAACATAAAGGATAATAATTTCGACCCATATTATGGAAAACTAATAAAGGTATCGCAGGATACTTTCCCATCAAAAGTTGTTGGTATCATCAAGGATGTGCCTGAAAATTCCATATTAAAGTTTGATATGTTACTATCTTATCAAACGCTGATACATACCTATAGTTATAAACAGGCCGATTATGATTTTACTGATTCTGATTTCTGGCATTACATCCAGCTAAAACCTGGGACCGACTATAGAGTGTTTGATGCAAAGCTGGCGGCATTTAGCCAAAGGCATTTCCAGGGCAATAAGGTGTCGGGCAGCGTGGAGAAATTTTACCTGCAACCGTTGCTTAACGCGCATTTATATTCGGATACGGAATATGAAATTGGCAACACCGGCAGCTACATGGTTGTTTGGGGCTTATTGCTTATCGCCTTGTTTATCATTGGCATAGCATGGATCAACTATATTAACCTGGCCACAGCGCGTTCGGTTGAACGGGCCAAGGAGGTAGGCGTACGCAAAGTAACGGGTGCCACAAAAGGCCAGTTAATCAGGCAGTTTTTAACCGAATCACTCATTATTAACGTACTGGCATTAGGCATTGCTTTAGTAATGGTAGGCTTTGCGCAGGGATATTTTAATACGCTGGTACAGCATCAGCTGTCGCTGGCCTATTTATTCCAAAAGGGTTTAGGCGGCTACGTGGTAAGCATCGGCTTAGTGGTGGTTATCCTTACGGGGATCTTTATTTCGGGCTTTTATCCCGCTTTTGTATTGTCGGCATTTAAACCGATATTGGTGTTGAAGGGTAAGTTCAGCAGTTCGAAAAAGGGAGCTATTTTGCGGAAAGGCCTGGTAGTGTTTCAGTTCGCCATTACCGTGGTATTAATAATAGGCTCGTTTGTGGTTTATAAGCAAATAAAGTTCATGAGCAGCCAAAAGCTGGGTTTAAGTATCGACCAAATGCTGGTAATCGGTGGTCCACAGTTTGTTACCCGCGATACCACCTTTGTAACCCGCGCCAATGCATTTATGGCCGAACTTGATCAAATCCCTGGCGTTAAAAAAGCAGCCAGCTCGTTTTGGGTACCCGGCAACGAAACCGGCAGAAATTTTAATTTCCACGCCGCCGAAGGCGACCCCCATACTAATTACACTATGCGCTTTAACGGTATTAGTGCCGACTATATCAGAACGTACGGTATGAAAATAGTAGAAGGCAGGGATTTTACACTAACGGATTACAACCACGACTACGATAAAGTACACAACACTATTATCAACGAAAACGCGGTAAAAACGCTGGGCTTTAAATCGCCAAAGGCTGCTATTGGCCATATATTGGTTAACGGCGGCAAAAAATGGGATATTGTTGGTGTAGTTGGCGATTTTCATCAAAAATCGCTGCGATACCCTATAGAACCAACCACGTTCAGGCCACTGCTGAACCTGCAAAACCAAATATCCATAAAAATAGATACTAAAAACGTCGCCGAAACCGTAGCAGCTATAAAGGCGAAATACGATGGCTTCTTCCCCGGCAATATATTCGATTACACATTTTTAGACGAACAATACAACGCCCAATACAAAAACGACCAATTGCTCGGCACAGCATTCAGCATATTTGGCGGCTTTGCCATTTTCATAGCCTGTTTAGGCTTGTTGGGATTATCGCTATTTGCAACCATCCAGCGCACCAAGGAGATAGGCGTGCGTAAGGTGCTTGGAGCATCAATAGGCAACATTGTTTTATTGTTATCCACAGACTTTATAAAACTGGTATTATTAGCCATTGTAATAGCAATACCTGTATCATTTTACATATTGCACCAATGGCTGCAGGGTTTTGCATATCAAACCGCCATGAGCTGGTGGATATTCGCGCTGGCAGGCCTGGCAGCTATAGGCGTTGCACTGGTAACCATAAGCTTCCATGCAATTAAAGCGGCAGGGACAAATCCGGTGAAGAGCCTCAGGTCCGAGTGATTAGAGGTTAGAGATAAGAGGTTAGGATGATCCGGCCATGAACCATGAACTATCAACCATGAACTAATATACCATGATAAAAAACTATTTTAAAACCGCGTACCGCAGCCTGTTAAAAAACAAGGGCTTCACCTTTTTAAATGTTATTGGCTTATCAGTGGGCCTGGCGACGTGCCTGTTGATTGTTTTTTATGTGGTGGACGAGTTAAGTTACGACAAATTCAACACTAAGGCCGACTGGATTTATCGTGTTACCATTTCGGCTAAACTAAACGGGAATGCCGGGGTCTATGCCACTTCGGAAGGACCGTTAAAGGATGCATTGAAGCAAAACTTCCCTGAGATAGAAAAGACTGCCCGACTAATTGATAAAGCTGGGTTGGCTGCTATGCCTCAGAAATTTTATTTCAAAAAAGGGAATAACAATATTGAAGAGCGAAAGATTGTGTTCGCCGAATCAAGCCTGTTTGATGTTTTTACGCTGCCAATGATTGATGGCAGTTCTGCAAATTCGCTGGATGCACCCAACACCATCGTAATCACCGAAAGCGCGGCGAAAAAATATTTTAACCGGGTGGATGTTGTAGGGCAAACGCTGACTGTAAATGATAGTACGCTTTATAAAATAACTGGTGTTTTAAAGGATATGCCCCTGCAGTCGCATTTTAATTATGACTTTTTTATGTCCTTTTCTTCTCGTCCGGAAAGTAAATGGACAGGGTGGGGTTACAGCGGGGTTCACAATTACCTGTTGGTGAAGCCGGGTGCCAATATTAAAAGCCTGGAAGCCCGGATCCGCAGTTTGGAGATAAAAAATTCACCTGCGGATGCTAAAACATGGACCAGCGGGGATAATTACCTCAAAACCATTTTAACGCCGCTTACCGATATTCACCTGCGCGATGACAGCCAGTATGCACTCGATAAAGCCGGAAGTATCCAATATGTGTATATATTTTCGGTTATCGCCATTTTTATATTACTGATTGCCTGCGTTAATTTTATGAACCTTTCTACGGCCCGTTCGGCAAACCGTGCAAAAGAGGTTGGCGTACGTAAGGTATTAGGCTCGGCGCGTAAATATCTTGTGGCACAATTTTTAACCGAATCTGTTTTGGTAACCTTAACATCGGCAATAATAGCCGTTTTTTTGGCGCTGGCGCTGTTACCTGCCTTTAACCAAATGGCAGATAAACACCTGGCATTTACGCCACACACTTTTACCTGGTTATTGCCTGTATTGCTCGTTATTGTTTTGGTGGTTGGCTTTTTAGCCGGCTCTTATCCAGCGCTTTATCTTTCAGCATTTCAACCTATTGAAGTGTTAAAAGGTAAGATTGCTGCCGGTTTTAAAGGCAGTTTCTTACGCAGCTTTTTGGTGGTTTTCCAATTCTCTATTTCCATTTTTCTTATTATCGGCACATTGGTTATTTATAACCAGCTTAACTATATCCATAATAAAGACCTCGGCTTTAATCGAAACGAGGTGCTGGTGATAAAAAACGCGAACGTATTGGGCAACCAGGCTAAAATATTGAAGAATGAAGTAAAACAAATGCAGGGCGTGGTAAATGCCACCATGTCGTCGTTCCAGCCAACAGGCGGCGAGCCGAATAAAACAGGGTTGTTTCCACATCGCCAAATTGATGTTAAAGAGGATATTTTAACAGAGTTTTGGCCGGTTGATGAAGATTATGTCAATACTATGGGGCTTAAGATAATAAACGGCCGTAATTTCTTGAAGCAAATGGCAACAGATACATCGGCTATGATTGTAAATGAGGCATTTGTGAAAAAGTTTGGTCAAAGAAATCCGTTGAATAAAGATGTTTACCGGTTTAGTTTTGGTTTACAGCAATTTCATATCATCGGGGTGGTGAAAGATTTTAACTACGAATCTTTAAGGGATAATATCACGCCGCTGGCGCTGGTATATGATAGTGACAATGGAGCAATCAGCGTAAAGCTGAATACAGCGAACCTGACCGCACTGATGTCGCAAATTGAAAATAAATGGAAAGAACTTTCGCCGAATCAGCAATTTAGCTATTCGTTTATGGACGAGGATTTTGACGCAGCTTATCGCACTGAACAACGGGTGGGCACGCTGTTTATTTCCTTTAGCACCCTCGCTATTATGATAGCCTGCCTTGGTCTGTTTGGCCTGGCCGCCTACGCCGCCGAGCAGCGTAATAAAGAAATAGGCATCCGCAAAGTATTGGGCGCCAGTATATCGGGCATAGTGGGTATGTTATCTATGGATTTTATAAAATTAGTGCTTATTTCCATTGTAATTGCCACACCGTGCGCCTGGTGGGCCATGAATAAATGGTTTTTACAAGGCTTCGCTTATCGCCAGGATATACAGTGGTATGTACTGGCAACGGCTGGACTTACAGCAATATTCATAGCCTTTGTAACGATAAGTTTTCAATCCATCAAGGCAGCTTTAGGTAATCCGGTGGATAGCCTTAGAAGTGAGTAACGAAGCGACATCTGAATCAACTATTAACGAACCAATGAACCAACCATGATAAAAAATTACATCAACATCGCATTCAGAAGCCTTAGGCGCAACAAATTATTGTCGTTTGTAAACATTGCAGGTTTAAGTATAGGGCTTGCCTGCCTAATGCTGATTATGCTGTTTGTAAACGATGAATTTAGCTTTGATAAGTTTCATCAAAACGGAAATCGTATATTTAGGTTGGTAAGTGTATCAACGGATTCATCAGGAACGGTATATCCAACAGGCTTAACCGCCAATCCGCAAGGGCCGGATTTTGCTGCGGATATTCCGGGTATCGAAAGCTTTTGCAGGATACAAGGCTGGGATATGACCACAAAAACAGGCGCCAACGCTTTGCAGGCTAAAGTACTGTATGCCGACACCTCGTTTTTTAAGATGTTTTCTTTTAAAGTGCTAAGCAGCGGCAACGGAGCTCTGCTTAACGGGCGCAACTCGGTAGTGTTAACTGCGGAACAAGCAGCTAAAAGCTTTGGAAAAGCCGACCCTGTTGGAAAAATGATTGATATACAGGTTGAAGATAAATTTGAGCCTTTCCTGGTAACCGGAGTGGTAGTTAATCCTCCGGCCAATTCATCCATCATGTTCGATATGATTATCCCCTTCGAGCGCACTTTAGCTACGGACGCAAAGGAGCGAAACAGGGACATGAGTGACTGGAACAGCACCTATTTAAATACATTTTTCTTATTGCGCAACGCTGATGCCGCCGTGCAGGTGCAAAATAAATTTGAGCAATCGTTTTTAAAATACAACGGCGAAAACTGGGCCAAATACAAAAAACATTACGGTAAAAATGTAAAACGCGAATATCAATTGCAGCCGTTTTTAGGTATGCACCTGAGCAGCCATTTTAATGTGAGTAATGGTTTAAGCAATGCGAGTGATGTTTCTCATTCTTACATTCTTACGGCCTTAGGTGTTTTAATTTTAATTATTGCCTGTATCAATTTTGTCAACATTATGCTGGCGCGTTCGGCGGCCCGCAGTAAGGAGATTGGGGTACGTAAAGTTTCAGGAAGCTCAAAGACGCAGCTTATTTTTCAGTTTTTAACAGAATCGGCGGTGATCACGGCTTTGGCGTTTATTCCGGCTATTGTTATGGTACAGCTATTTCTACCTGTATTTTCACAACTTGCCGATAAGTATTTCGAAATCAGTTACCTATTTCAATGGAATATAGTAGTGCTTTTTGTGGGTTTGTGGCTGCTGGTGTCGTTCCTGGCCGGGTTTTACCCCGCATTTGTGGCATCGGGCTTTAACCCGGTGCTAACTTTATATGGTCGTTTTAAGCTTTCCGGGAAAAACACGCTGGGTAAATCGTTGGTGGTGCTGCAATTTGTTATCGCGTTAACGCTGATTATTACTACCGTGGTATTTGAGCGCCAGTTTAATTACATGACCAAATCTGACCAGGGGTATAAAACCGAAAATATTTTAAGGGTTGATTTACCATATAACAAACCAGCCGAAAATAAGGTCATTAAAAACGAGCTGGCTAAAATGCCTTCCATTAAAATGACCGGGGCAAAAGCGGGCGACTACAACAAGACGGTCTTTACCATAAACAAAAAGGAAACAGACTGGACCTATTATGAAAACATAGACGATCAATATCTACAGGTATTGGATATTCCTTTAGTAAAAGGCCGCTATTTGAGTTACAACAATCCGTCGGATACCATCTCCAATTGTTTGGTAAATGAAGCATTTGTTAAAACTTACCTCGATGGCAGCCGCAGTGCTGTCGGACAAATAATTGGCGGCCCGTCTATGTATGGGAGTAAACCCATGCAAATTGTTGGGGTGGTGAAAGATTATCATTCCACCAACTTTAAGAAGATGATAGAGCCGGTTTATTTTGCCCTGGATAAAAAAGGCCACACCCAACACCTGTTTGTTAAATACGAAGCCGGACAGGCGGCGCAGGCAATTAGTGCTATTCAAAAGTCGGCAAAAAAAATGTTGCCGTTCGATGCAGTGAGCTATAATTTCCTGGACGACTGGAACCGGCAACTGTATGCCACGGAAGAACAATGGAAAAACATTGTTACCTACGCGGCACTTATCGCGATATTAATATCGGCGTTGGGCCTTTTTGCGCTCACTACGCTTGCCGCCGAACAAAGAATAAAAGAAATTGGTATTCGCAAGGTGCTTGGCGCTTCTATCGCAAATATTACAGCGATGCTCTCTGCTTCCTTTTTAAAGCTGGTTGTAATTGCGTTTGCAATAGCAGTTCCCATTTCCTGGTATTTAATGAACAAATGGCTGCAGGCTTTCGCTTATCGTATTGCGCTAAGCTGGTGGATTTTTTTACTATCGGCAGCCGTAACATTGTTGGTGGCGTTTATAACGATCAGCTACCATACGTTTAGAGCAGCGGCGGCGAACCCGGTGAGGAGTTTGAGGAGCGAGTAAGCAGTTTTTAGTGGGCAGTTAACAGTAAAAACGACCAACCACCAATGACAAGTGAACTAATGAACTAATGAACCAATCATGATAAAGAATTACATCATCATCGCATTCAGAAACATCAGGCGTAATTTTACATACGCTTTTCTGAACGTTTTCGGGCTTGCCTTGGGCATTGCCTCTTGCCTGGTTATTTTCCTGATAGTTAGGAACGAACTGAATTTTGACAATTTTGCCAAATCGGATCGCATCTACCGGGTAACCTGGAATGCTATCGATTTTAATTCAAATACCTCAATGGCAATTGGTTACAAAATGCGTAACGATTTCCCTGAACTGGAAAAAGTTACCCAGGTGATGTACCGTACTGATGCACTGGTTAAGATAAACAATACCCGCTTTCGCGAAAAGCAATACGCCGTAGCCGACGAATATTTTACCAGTGTTTTTAATTACGACTGGATTGCCGGCGACCCTAAGACGGCACTAGCTGAACCCAATAGCACAGTACTTACCGAGAGCGCGGCCAAAAAATATTTTGGCAATGCCAATGCAATGGGGCAGGTGGTGAACCTTGATAACCATACCGATTTAAAGGTAACGGGCATCATTAAAGATGCACCGGCCAATACCAGCGTGCCGTTTAATTTCCTGATATCGATGGCAACGGTACGCAAGCAAATGGATTTTGCTTTTAACAATGTATGGGCTATAGGCGGCGGCTTTTTCACCTATATTTTGCTTCCGCCGAATTACCCGGTTAGTAAAATTCAGAACCGTGTATCGTGGTTTTTTAAAAAAGAACTGGGACAAAGAAGCGGGGCACGATGTGCGTTTGCCCTTACAGCCCATCAGGGATATCCACTTCGATCAGCGGTATATTAACAACGTAATCACCCCTACATCAAAAGATACTTATTATGCGCTCTTTGGAGTTGCCCTGCTCATTATCATTACTGCTTGTATCAATTTTATAAACCTGGCAACTGCGCAGGCCATAAAACGCGCTAAGGAAGTTGGCGTCCGCAAGGTGCTTGGCGCCAACCGTAGCCAATTGGTAAAACAGTTTATGGGCGAAACCACAGTACTTATTTTGATAGCTTTAGTATTGGGTGTTGGGTTGGCAGCCATATTTTTATCGGGAGCAGGCGAATGGATCAACATCAGGATCGGTGCCGATCAGTTGACGCAACCGGTAGTAATGTTATGGATTGCCGGCCTGACTGTTTCAGTCATCCTGATTGCTGGGTTATACCCATCATTTGTGCAGTCGGCGTATCAGCCTGTCGAATCGCTGAGAAGCCAAACCGGCGGTTTAACACGCGGCTTTACTTTACGAAAAGTACTGGTGGTGTCGCAATTTGCCATATCGCAAATGTTAATTGTGGGTACGCTGATTGTGGCGGCCCAAATGGATTATTTTCAAAACCAGGATTTGGGTTTTAATAAAGATGCTGTTATTTCGATGGGGCTTCCGGATAGTGCCAAAGTCGAAACTTTTCGTCAACAACTTGCCGCCAATCCGGGGGTGAAGGCTGTCAGTTTTTCATCGGGTGCACCATCGTATGCTAATAATGCTGCAGGCTGGGTTGCTCCGGAATACGGTGTTACCAAAGATGATGTAACCAACGTCATATTTGCCGATGAAAATTATATCGACATGTTTGGCCTGAAGATGCTTGCCGGGCAAAAACTGATAAAAACTGATCCTAAAAACCCAGCCTTTAATCTTGTAGTTAATGAAACGCTGATCCATAAAATGCACATTATGGACCCTGCAAAAGCCATCGGTGCACGTTTTACCATTAACGGTCAAAAGGTAACGATCATGGGAGTTGTGCACGATTTTCAGGAAGAATCAAAACATAAGGCAAGGCGTTCGGTGGTGATTATGTATGCTCCACGAAACTTCTATATGGCGAGCGTGAGGATACAGCCTGCTGCAATGGGTACTACTATCGCCGGCATTGATAAATTATATTCGACCCTGCAGCCTAACGATCTTTTCGACTATGAGTTTTTAGATGAACATATTGCCAAGTTTTATGTCCAGGAGCAAAAAGTGTACACTGCTTTTAAGTTTTTCTCAGGCATCGCTATATTTATCGGTTGCTTGGGGTTGTATGGCTTAATTATGTTTGCAGCCGCACAGCGCACCAGGGAGATTGGCATCCGCAAAGTATTGGGCGCCCCAATAGCCAGCATTGTTGGGTTGTTCTCCAAAGAGTTTGTTCTGCTTATATCTATAGCGTTTGTCATCGCGGCGCCGCTTGGGTATTATATGATGAATAACTGGCTTAACAATTACGCCTACCATATTACCATAGGCCCATGGACGTTTGTACTGGCGATAATTGCATCAATGATAATTGCCGGGATAACCATAGCTTATCAAGCCATAAAAGCAGCATTGGTGAACCCGATTAAGAGTTTGCGGAGTGAGTAACGCCTCATCCTAAATCCTTCTCCTTTGGAGAAGGATTTAGGATGAGGCGTAGCAAACAACCCACCAATGAACTAATGAAAAAGTGAACAAATAAACTAATCCCATGATAAAAAACTACATCAAAACCGCGTTTATCAACATGTTTAGGAATAAAACCTATACATTGATAAATATTTTGGGCCTTAGTATAGGCCTGGCTTGCGTAATGCTGATTGTATTATACATTAAGGATGAAGTGAGTTTCGACCGTTTTAATGCTAATGGACCGTCGGTATACCGTATTGTGCAGGACGGGTTTATGCCCGATGGCAATGCCTATAAAAATGGTTTTACCGGTGGGGTAGAAGGGGTGACGTTTAAGGAACAAATCCCCGAAGTTAAAGAGTTTTGCCGTATAAACGGTGGCGGCAGTTCGTTGGTAAAAAAAGGCGGCGACGTAATAAGTGAACCTATTTTGTATGCGGACAAAGGTTTTTTTAAAATATTCTCGTTCCCGCTCCTTTCGGGTGACCCGGTAACCGCATTAAACGGACCGGATAATATTGTGATTACCGAGGACATCGCCAAAAAGTATTTTGGTAATGATCCCAATAGCTATCGGGATGCAATTGGCAAAGTGCTCCAAATAAACATTGATGGGAAATTTACCCCGTTCATCGTAACCGCAGTTGCCAAAAATGTACCGGAAAATTCAACGGTTCATTTTAAATTTTTAATCAATATAGAACGCACATTGCCAAAGAACTATACCGCCGATGATTGGTTCAGTTCGTTTTTAAATACGTTTGTGTATGTTGTTCCAAATACAGATCCACGGGTGGTTATAAGGAAAATGAACAGCATATATAACCACTATACCGGCAAGGAAATGGCGGAATATAAAAAGAAATTCGGCCAGAAATTCGGATCGAGTTTTAACCTTGAACCATATTACCAGGTGCATTTGGGCGAATACGGAACAGGTAATGGACTGAAGCCCACTAACAAGGTTGATTATTCGTACATACTTGGCGGCATAGCCGGGTTTATTCTTTTTATTGCTTGTATCAACTTTATCAATTTAACCTTGTCGCGCTCACTGCGCCGCGGAAAAGAGATAGGCATCCGCAAGGTAAACGGCAGCACACGCGGTCAGTTGATTATACAATTTATGGGTGAATCGTTCATTATGACGTTAATTGCTGCAATAATTGCCCTCTTTATTTTAGTGATTAGCCTGCCCGAATTTAACCAGTTATCCAACAAATCATTACAGTTATCTTACCTCGCTAACTGGCAAACCGCCGCTTTAATGGTGGCGCTTATTATGGTTAACACGTTATTGTCGGGCTTTTACCCTGCGGTAGTTTTATCTGGCTTTAGCCCGGTTCAGACGCTTTATGGTAAGTTGAAAATTGGCGGTCATAATTACTTAGGTAAAAGTTTGGTGGTTGTACAATTTACTGTAGCGGTATTTTTAGCCATAGGCACTATCGTGATGTTGAAACAGTTTAATTTTTTGACAAAGTCCGACCTCGGTTATAAACCGCAGGATATTGTGGATGTGAATTCGCCGCATGATTTTAGCACCTTCAGAAACAACCTGTTAAAATATCCTTTCATAAAGGAAGTTGCCGGTCAGAATGTGCAGTTCACATCGATGTACGCTACAGAATTTGACGTTGCCGATAAAAAATTAACCAGTACACCCTACTACGAGGTTGACAGCGAGTTTTTAAAACAGATGCAGATACCCATTATACAAGGGCATGGTTTTGAAAATCTTTACGGTGACACCACCGAAGTTTTGGTAAATCAGCAGTTTGTTACAGCCGCCGGCTGGACCGAAAGCCCTATTGGAAAGAAGATAAAACAGGGCAAATTGGATTATACAGTGATAGGGGTGGTGCATGATTTTCATAATTCAGCGTTAAATTATAAAATTACCCCCTTGGTAATTGAGCAACTTGCTAAGCCAACTTATGGGCAAACACTGGTTAAAATTGACCCCAGCCAAAAAGAGAAGGCCGTAAATGCTATACAGCGCGAGTATAAAAAACTCGAGACACAATCTCCCTGCAGCTACAACTTTTTAACCGACGAATTGGCCGACCAGTACGACAGCGAGAACAAATGGAAGCAGATAATCACCATATCGGCCATCATGTCCATCTTCATTTCGTGCCTGGGTTTGTTTGGCTTGGCCACGTTATCAACCGAGCAACGGCTTAAAGAGATAGGCGTGAGGAAGGTGCTCGGTGCAAGTGTGGCGCATATCAGCCGTATTTTAATGTCTAATTTTATAATGCTGGTACTTATTGGTATCGCCATCGCATCGCCGCTTGCCTGGTACGCCATGAACAAATGGCTACAAGGTTACCCTTATCGTATTGATATGAGTTGGTGGATATTGCTGTCGGCTTGTTTGGGGTCTTTACTGATTGCCGGTATCACCATCAGTTTTCAAACGATTAAAGCTGCACTGGCTAACCCGGTGGGGAGCCTGCGCAGCGAGTAACGCCTCACCCCCAACCCCTCTCCAAAGGAGAGGGGGGCTGTTGAAGTCCTCTCCTTTGGAGAGGATTTAGGTGAGGCTTAACGCAGCAATAAATGATCAATGAACTAATGAAATAAGCCATGATACGAAACTATTTAAAAGTAGCCTTCAGAAATCTTATAAAGCGAAAGGTTTTTAGCCTGATTAATATATTAGGCCTGGCTATCGGGATGGCGGTTTGCCTGATGATCATTTTGTTTATTCAAAGCGAAACGGGATATGATGCGTTTCAGCAAAACGGCGATCATGTTTACCGGATGGTGCTCGAACGGAAATATCCGGGCAGGTCGACCTCTTATGCGATTATTCCGCCATCGATAGGCGAAGCGGTAAAACGCGAGTTTCCGGAAGTTCGTGAAAATACCCGGATGTTTGATTTAAGCAACAATGCAGGCTTTGCCCTTACCATTGGCGACAAGGTTTTTGAAGAACGAAACGTTTACGCCGCCGATTCAAACTTTTTCAGGGTGTTTAGCTGCAATGCCGTTGCGGGCGACCCTTTGACCGCTTTAATAAAACCCAATTCAGTAGTTATTACGCAGGCTGCTGCCGATAAATTATATGGAGGTAACGCTTTGGGCAAATTATTTGTAACCGAGGTTAACAATGCCAAAGTGAGTTACCAGGTAAACGCTGTTGTTAAAAACTGGCCTGTTAATAGCCATTTTCATTTTGATGTGCTCATATCAAGCCTGAGCTTTCCACAATTGGCTAAACCTGATTACGTGGGATTTGCGGCTTATACGTACCTTTTGTTAGATAAAAATAGCACGGCAGCCTCGCTTGAACAGAAGTTCCCGATTATTATAAAAAAATATGTTGCCGGCAGCATAGCTCAAAATTTTGGCGAAACTTATGAGCAGTTTGTGCGCGAAGGTAACGGCTATCATTATTACCTGCAGCCCATCAAACAGATACATCTCACCTCAAATCTTGAGGCCGAATTAAGCCCCAACGGCAGTGTGACCGCCGTTTATATTTTTGCTGCGATTGCCATTTTTATATTGTTGCTGGCTTGTGTAAACTTCGTCAATTTGTCTACCTCGCTTTCAGTTGAACGGGCTAAGGAAGTAGGTATCCGCAAAACGTTTGGCTCCGAAAGGAAATCAATTATCAACCAATTCCTGCTCGAATCGGTACTGATCAGCCTGTTCAGCATGGCAGTAGCATTTGCATTAGTCGCCTTTTTTATTCCATTTTTCAACCAGCTTTCGGGCAAAAGCATCAGTATCAATTACTTTTTTGTTCCTGTACATTTTTTTGCGTTATTACTATTTAGTATTATTACAGGTGTTATAGCAGGCATTTATCCTGCATTTGTATTATCATCTTTTAATCCTATTATGGTGCTTAAGGGCCGGTTTAAATCCAATAAACAGGGTTTATTGCTGCGCAACGGCCTGGTGGTTTTTCAATTTGCCATCTCCATCATCCTTATTATAGCAACCATAACCGTTAACCGGCAAATGGGCTATATGATGGGCGACAAGTTGGGTTTTAATAAAGATCATGTAATTATCATCAACAACGCATTCGGGCTAAAGCAAAACACACAAGCATTTAAAGATGAGTTGTTGAAAATACCGGGTGTTAGTGAAATTAGCAAGGCATCCACCATACCCGGTGGAGATGGTTTTTTTGGGGTTACTTATCAGCCTGTTGGCTCAAAAAAACCGGTTACCGGACGCGGCATAGTGGCCGATGAAAACTATGCGAAGTTGCTGGGTCTTGAAGTTGTAAAAGGCCGGTTTTTTTCAAAAGATTTTCCATCGGACACAAGTAGCGTGGTTTTAAATGAAACGGCGGTTGTGGAGCTTGGCCTTAAAAACCCCATCGGCCAACGGTTATCTTCCCCGGATTTGAATCGTCCCGGCGCGCCACCACTTGTTTTTACCGTAGTAGGCGTAGTGGGCGATTTTCACTACCAGTCGTTACATCAAAAAATTACACCGTTGATTTTTAATTATACCAAACAAGCCGCTCTCGCCAATTTAATAGCTGTTCGTGTTCGGTCGGACGACTTTCAATCCGTATTAAAACAAATTGAAAACAACTGGAATACATACGTGAAGGACCAACCCTTCCATTATTCGTTTTTAGATCAAAAGATTGCAGAACAATATCTTTCTGAACAAACCACACAGCGTCTGTTTACCATTTTTTCGGCTCTGGCAATTTTTATTGCCTGTATCGGTTTGATGGGGTTGGCTGCATTTGCCACCCAGCAGCGGGTGCGCGAAATAGGAGTCCGTAAGGTTTTGGGAGCATCGGTAGCAGGCATTATAACCATGCTTTCGGTGGATTTTTTAAAACTTATAGTATGGTCGGTACTGCTGGCGTTCCCCGTAGCATGGTGGTGTGCCCATAACTGGCTGCAGAATTTTGCGTACCGCATTGACGTCAGCTGGTGGATATTTGCGCTTGCGGGCACGTTATCAGTTGTTATTGCCATGCTGACTATAAGTTTCCAGGCAATAAAGGCGGCGATGGCGAACCCGGTGAGGAGCCTTCGTTCGGAGTAAGCAGTTGGCAGTAGCAGTTTGCAGTTAAAAACGACGGATGACCTAATAACGCGAAGCAAAAGACCAATGAACTAATGAACCAATAACATGATATTAAACTATATAAAAATCGCGTGGCGCAACCTCACCAAACAAAAGTTGTATAGCCTAATTAACATTACCGGCCTTGCCGTGGGTTTGGCTGTTTGCATGATGATTATGCTGTATGTTGCTCATGAGATGAGCTACGACCGTTTTCATAAAAATGGCAGCCGGATATTTATTCCGCAAGCTGTGATAAAGATTGGTGGCAACAACCTGGGCCTGGAATATATGAGTTATGCCGCCGGGCCAATCATTCAGCAAAGTCAGCCAGCGGTTGAAGGTTATATGCGCACGCTGAGCTATTTTCGCCCGGTGGTGGCCAGTACCACTGCAGCGCCACAGGCCAAATTTTCGGAGGAACACCTGCTTTTTGCCGATCCTGATTTCTTTAAATTCTTTTCGTTTAAACTGATAACTGGCTCGGCAAACGATGTGCTGAACAAACCGTTTTCGGTGGTTATCTCGCAGGATATGGCTAAGAAATATTTTGGCGCAGCGGACCCTATCGGGAAAACCATCACACTAAAAACCGACAGCGCCTACACTTACCAGGTAACCGGTGTGGCAGAGAATGCGCCGTCAAACTCGTCTGTCGTGTTCAATTTTGTAACGCCAAATCAAAGTTTGCTGGCGATGAAGGAGGCTAAAAGATATGTGGGCGATCAGCAAATCAGCTTCGGTTCATTCAGCGTGTACCTGTTGCTGAAAAACGGCGCCGCCGACACGGCCCCGCTTAACAAAGAGCATGGATGCAACTGCCAAAAAGAACAAGGACTTTGATGCCATTAAATTCTCCATGAATGCCCTTGCCGACGGCCATCTGAAAAACAATTTCGGCGATTCATCCAACGTTAAATACCTGAAGATATTCCCGCTGGTTGCCGCTTTAATACTGTTGCTGGCTTTGGTAAATTATATGAGCCTATCTACCGCCCGAGCAACTTTACGTGCTAAGGAAGTGGGCGTGCGCAAGGTATCCGGTGCAAGCCGTAAAACTATCGCTACGCAGTTTTATGTAGAATCGGCCTTGTTTACCTGTTTGTCGTTTGTATTGGGTTATTTGTTGTGTTATGCTTTTAAGCCCTGGTTTTTAAACACGCTGGCACTGAAAATTGATAACGCCTTTCTGTACAGTCCGCTGGTGTTAACGCTGTTGTTTGGCTTATTAATTTTAACCATTGTAATAGCAGGCAGCTATCCTGCAGTGGTGTTGTCGGCCTTTAAGCCGGTAGTTACTTTAAAGGGAATAATGGGCAAGCAGAGCGGCGGCGTAGCAGTGCGCAAGGTATTTACAACGCTGCAATTTGCCATATCGGTAGGGCTTATCATCTGCGGTATAATTATCGACAGGCAGCTGTATTTTTTCAGGCATGCCGATACAGGTGTAAACCGCGATAACGTGGTAATGGTACCTATTGGCAGCAGTGTAGGTAAAAATTACCCGGCGTTTGAGCACGACGTTAAGTCGCTGGCTGGTGTAAACAGCGTGGCTACATCGCACTATGCCATGTTTAAAGGTTATGATATGTTTTTTTCTAACGGAAAGACAAAAAACGAAACCTATGGCATAGCTTCGTTAATTGCCGATAAAAACTATATAACTACCCTGGGCTTAAAATGGAAATATGCACCGGCGCCAAATATTGAGCTGGCCAGCCGCACCAAAACAATTATTAACGAAGCCGCAATAGCCGAATTACACCTGCCTGCAAACCCCATCGGCAGCTATATACAATCGGGCGACCAAAGGATTGAGATCGTAGGGGTGCTTAAAGACTTTAACTTTTCTTCGATGCAGTCGGTTATAAAACCATTGTCGTTAAACATTATGAACGATGATGACCCTTATTATGTAAAATTTGGCTGTAACCTGTTTGTGAAGATAAAGCCCCATACCAATTTACCAACCTTGCTGGCATCTATGCAAAGCATTTATAAAAAGTACGACCAGGATGCCCCATTCACCTACACATTTATGGATGATGCATTTAACCAGCAGTACAAGGCCGAAGACAGGCTGGCGGCCATTTTCAGCATATTTACTTGTATAACTATCATCCTGGCAACGTTAGGGTTATTTGGTCTTGCAGCATTTACCATCGAACAGCGCACCAAAGAGATAGGTATCCGGAAGGTTTTGGGCGCAAGTTTGGCTTCTATTAACACGCTGGTTTCAAAAGATTTTTTGAAACTGGTTTTGTTAGCTATCATTATCGCCTCGCCAATAGCCTGGTGGGCCATGCATAATTGGCTGCAAAGCTTTGCATACCGCATAACTATATCGTGGTGGGTATTTGCCGCAGCCGGAATAGTGGCAGTTTTAACTGCTGTTGTAACGGTGAGTTATCATGCCATTAGGGCAGGCGTGGCTAACCCGGTAAATAGTTTAAGGAGCGAGTAGGCGTTGGCCAGTACGGTTCCATACCAAAACACCGGCGTTTCGCAAAAACATGGTTTACGGTTGTAAACCATGTTTTTTAATTAACTAATTGATTGTAAGGAATTTATGTATTAAATTCACAAAAAAGTGTAAACCATGGGTAAACCATGATTTTGCCTGTTACCGGTTTTGAAACGCCTGTACCCCAAAAAAATTGGCTTCCAAAAATTAGTTTTGATAAGCAACGCTTTCTAAAACCCTGGTGTCCTTTAACCAGGTTCTGTTTTCAATTAAAAATAGAACCCGGCTTTTGAGTGAAAAAAGCAATCACCAATGAACTAATGAACCAGTGAACTAATAAACCAACCCCAATGAACTACTTCAAAACCCTATGGCGCAGCCTCGTTAAAAACAGCACTTACAGCATCCTTAACATCGGCGGCCTTGCTATCGGCATTGCCATTGCCTCGCTCATTTTTTTATGGGTGGAGGATGAAGTTAATTTCGATATCGTAAATACCAAAAAAGACCGTCTGTACATAGCGCAGGAAAACCAAAAGTATGATGCCTATGTATTTACGCATTCGTCAACACCTGGCTTAATGGGGCCAACTATGCAGGCAGAGATACCTGGTATCGCCAATACTTGCCGTACTTCGGAGGGCAGTACGTCATACTTGTTTAGCCAGGGCGATAACTCGGTATTTTCGGCCGGCAAATATGCTGATCCCTCTATATTCAACATGTTCACATTGCCATTTGTTCAGGGAAATGCAAGCTCGGCGTTTTCGCAGTTGCATAACCTGGTTATCACACAAAAAACTGCGATTAAGTTTTTTGGCACAGAAGATAATGTAATAGGCAAAACCATTAGGGTTGATAATAAACAGGATTATGTGGTGTCGGGAGTTTTGAAGGATATACCAACAAATTCAACTTTGCAATTTGAATGGCTAATGCCTTTCCAGGTTTATTTTAACGAGCATCCCAATATAACCGACTGGGGATTTCAAACCATAAAAACTTATGTGGAACTGAGGCCGGGAGTAAACGTTGCTGCCATTAACAAGCAATTGTACAATTATATTCAAAAACGCGAGCCTGATGCCCTTGGCCGGGTATTTTTATTCGGGATGAACGACTGGCATCTGTATAACGATTTTAAAGACGGCAGGCAGACCGGTGGCGGCCAAATTGAGTATGTGCACTTGTTTACCCTAATTGCCTGGATTATATTGTTTTTAGCATGCATTAATTTTATGAACCTGGCAACCTCCCAAAGCGAGAAACGCGCCCGCGAGGTTGGTGTGCGCAAGGTACTTGGCGCAGGCAAAAGACTATTGATTATGCAGTTTATTGGCGAGGCAGTGTTTACCGCTTTTATTTCGGCGGTTATTGCATTGGTTTTAGTAGCTTTAATATTGCCCGCGTTTAACACCCTTGTACAAAAGCAGTTAACGCTTGGTTTGGCTAATCCAATTCACTTAGTAAGTCTTTTGGCAATTACGTTAGTTTGTGGGCTGGTGGCCGGCAGTTACCCATCGTTATATTTATCGTCGTTTAATCCGGTAACGGTGCTTAAAGGTACAATGCTAAAAAACAGCGGAGCAGCCTTTATCCGTAAGGGCTTAGTTGTGATGCAGTTTACTGTTTCTATTGTCTTAATTATCAGTACTGTTATTGTTTACCAGCAAATACAGCACGTTAAAAGCAGGCAGCTTGGCTTTAGTAAAGATAATTTGCTTGAAATAGCTGCCCAGGGCGTTATAGGCACTAATTTTAATTCGATAAAACACGATTTGTTAAATACCGGTTACATTGCCAACGCAGCTTTGGCCGACCATAGTATCCTGAACGGCGGCAATAATAACTCCGGGCTTACCTGGGATGCAAAGCCTGTCGGCACCAAAGTACTGGTCTCTAAGCGTTATATAACAGAAGAGTTTATGGAAACCAGCGGCCTGAAAATATTGGAGGGCCGCAACATTACTATTGCCGATACAGGTGTGATAAACAAAGTAGTAATAACCCAATCGATGGCAAAGCTAATGGGCAGCGGAAGCCCTATTGGCAAAACAATACGCAATAAAGACAATAGCGGGCAAAAAGTTGTGGTAGGCGTAGTAAATGACTATGTGTATGGCAATATGTACGGCAAACCTGCCCCGGTTATTTTTATGGCGCTGCCGCCGGAAAATGCATCGGTAATGTATTTAAAAATTAAATCCGGCAATAATATGGAAGCTGCCATAGCTGCCATCCAAACGGTAATGAAGAAAGACAACCCCGCCTTCCCGTTCGATTACCGCTTTGTTGATGAGCAGTTTAACCGGATGTTTGTAAGCGAAATGCTCGTAAGCAAGTTATCACGTGTTTTTGCATCGCTGGCTATTTTTATCTCCTGCCTGGGCTTATTTGGCCTCGCCGCTTATACCGCCGAACGCAGGACCAGGGAAATAGGCATCCGGAAAGTGCTGGGCGCTACTGTATCCGGCGTAACCGCATTGCTTTCAAAAGATTTTTTGCAACTCGTGTTGTTATCGTGCCTGCTGGCGTTCCCGCTTGCTTATTGGCAGATGCATAACTGGTTAAAAACATACGAGTACCGGATAAATATCCAATGGTGGGTTTTTGTTGAGGCGGGGATGGCGGCCGTGGCCATTGCTTTAATAACGGTTAGCTTTCAGGCTATTAAAGCTGCTTTGGCTAACCCGGTGAAAAGTTTGCGCTCAGAATAGTCTGAACCATGATTTATAGGATTATAGGATTGCCGTGAAGATTAGCGAGCCGAAATCCTATAATCCTTAAATCAGGCGAATCAAGGTTCTGACAAAATGAGACTGTATCAATACCGAACACCTGCCTGTTACGCGGGCGGACACTTGTTTTATATTGTGTGAATTAATATATTGATAATTAATAACTTATGTTTTTGGTATTATATTGTATATGCCATTAGCAATCAACATTTGTCATGATAAAAAATTACATAAAAATAGCCTGGCGCAACCTTGTGCGGAACAAGATCAGCAGCACCATTAATATAAGCGGTTTGGCCATTGGCCTGGCTTGCGTGCTACTAATAGGGATGTATGTAAAGGACGAGTTAAGTTACGACCGTTTCTTTAAAGATGCCGACCGTATTTATCGTGTAAACACCCACGAAAAAATGGATAATGAGGAGTTTGTTGCCGGTCATACGCCGCCGCCGGTTGGCATGGCGCTGGTTAACAGCTTCCCCGAGATTGAAAGCTATACCCGCATCTTTAAACCGGGAAATGAAGTAATCCATTTTGTGAACAACGGGCAGCAAAGCGCATTAACCGAAAAAAGCCTGCTATCGGTTGATTCAAACTTTTTGCAGTTTTTTAAATATGAAATGGTAGCCGGCGACAGGGCCACCTGCCTTAATGGGACTAATTCGCTTGTATTGACCGAAAGGGCTGCAAAAAAATACTTTGGAAGTGGTCCGAATAACTATCGGGACGCCATCGGTAGGACCTTAATTTTTGACGAATACCAAACGCCATTTACAGTAACCGCCGTGCTTAAGGATTTACCAACGCAATCGTCGTTACAATTTGATGTGCTGCAATCAAATGTGGGTATGAAAGTAGTTAAACATTTTAACTGGAGCTGGATTTGGCTGCAGATGGGCACCTATGTTAAACTAAAACCCAATGTAGCAACGGACGCCGCAACGGTAAAATCCATCGAAGCGAAATTTCCGGCAATGGTAAAGCAGCAAGCTGCCACCGCGTTTAAACGTATTGGGAGGCCTTTTGATGAGTTTATAAAGAAAGGCGGCAAGTATGAAGTACAACTACAACCTTTAACGGCAATTCATCTTTATTCGCAGGATATTGGCAATCGTTATTTTGCCCAGGGCGATATCAAATACATTTACATTTTCTCGGCTATAGCTTTGTTTATCATCCTGCTGGCTTGCGTAAATTTCATGAACCTCGCTACGGCTCAATCAGCGAAGCGGGCAAAAGAGGTAGGTATCCGTAAAGTACTTGGCTCCGACCGCGAACAGCTCATCCGCCAGTTTATTGCCGAAGCTTTTATGTTTACCATAATAGCGGCCATGGTTGCTGTGTTTATTGTTGCGGCCTGCCTGCCCGCCTTTAACCAGCTGGCGGCAAAATCGCTGAACCTGTCGGCTTTCTTTAATTTATCGACCTGGGCAGGGCTTATTTTATTGATCGTACTAACCACTTTACTTGCCGGCAGTTACCCTGCGTTTTTCCTTACTTCGTTTAAGCCGGCTGCGGTGTTAAAAGGAAGCGGTGGGCTAAAAAATACAGGAGGAGGATTTTTTACCCGTAATGTGCTGGTCGTATTCCAGTTTTGGGTGTCAACGGTACTGATCATTTGTACCATTGTGGTGTATAAGCAACTGATGTACAATCAATCCAAGGACCTCGGATTTAATAAAGAAAACACTATAATTATTGCCGACGCGGGCCGCCTTAATAAAAGCGGAGAGAGCTTTAAACAGGAGCTAATCCGTTTGCCGCAAGTTACCAATGCCAGCATTTCGACAGGTGCACCAACGCAGGCATCGTATTTTGATGATAGTTATATGCCCGAACAGACGGGCGATAATGTTACGGCATCACAAAAGAGTATCGCCATTTCGTCTTATGTGGTGGACGAAACATTTGTACCTACATTTAAAATTCAACTATTGGCCGGCCGGAATTTTTCCAGGGATTTCACCGATTCTGCATCGGTAATATTAAATGAAACGGCGGCCAAGGCTATAGGGTGGAACGATCCTATAGGTAAAACATTAACATTCCCCGGAGGCAACGATGCAAAATTCAGGGTAGTTGGTGTGGTAAAGGATTTTAATACCGAGTCGCTGCATAACGCGGTTACGCCATTTGCGTTATTTTACACCACTTCCAATACTCCACACGCAAATACATCCTTTGTAACCGTACGCATTAAACCCGGCGATTATCATAAAACCATTATCGCCATCCAAAACAAATGGAAGCAATTTATGCCCAATACCCCATTCGAATACAGTTTCCTGGATGCCGAATATGATGCCCTTTACAAAACCGACCAAACCATTGGCGAGGTATTTACGGTATTCACCTTTTTATCGCTCACCGTTGCCTGCCTGGGTTTATTGGGCCTTGCCATTTACACTGCCGAACGCCGGATGAAAGAGATAGGCATCCGCAAAGTGTTGGGCGCATCGGTACAAAACGTTGTGGGCATGCTCTCGACTGATTTTATCAAGCTGGTAGTCATTGCATCGGTAATTGCATTTCCCGTAGCCTGGTTCGCCATGAATAAATGGCTGCAGGATTTTGCCTATCCAACCGAAATCAACTGGTGGATATTTGCTGTATCAGCAGGCTTAATGGTGCTCATCGCATTGATCACCATCAGCTTTCAATCCATAAAAGCAGCGCTGATAAACCCTGTGGAAACTTTGAGAAGCGAGTAGTAGAGGAGTTTGCAGTTTTCAGTAGGCAGTTTGCAATAGAATAAATTGCAGAAGTTAGTAGCAGTAGCGGTAATAAAACTGGCTACTGCTACTTTTTGCTATAATAGCAAGGTGCAATCACCAATTGCAAATTTTTTTAAAAAATCATGCAACTTCTTATCACAAAAGCTCGTCTGATAACTGACAGACAGAGTTTAGAGGCTGGTGATAATAGATTTGTTGTAGCTGGAGAGTTCGGGAACGACCGCGTGATGTGGCCGCTTAAATGACTTAATGACCCAATGACTAATGACCAATGACGATTATTCACTCCGTAAACTATGCACCGGGTTCGATATAGCCGCCTTTATCGCCTGCCAGCTCACAGTAACCAAACAAATGGCCAGGCTTAATACCAACGTTGCTGCAAACACCCAGGCACTTAGCGAGGTGTGGTAAGTATATTTTGCCAGCCAAAGGTGGACACAATACCAGCTTACTGCTGCGCCGATGGGGAACGATATCGCCACCAGCACTTTAGGCATCAAGGTAATTGAAGGACGAGATTTTTCCGTTGCTTACCCGTCCGATTCGTCGGCAATAATGCTTAACCAGGCAGCTGTAAAATTA
>JABDBM010000023.1 GCA_013288685.1 Bacteroidota bacterium
ACTTTCAAAATTCATTTTACTTTGTATCAAAAGTTGGCGATGAAAACAACGATGTATTAGTCAAAGTGGGCACTATCCGGATATTTACAGATGAGGATGGCACATCCGAAACACAGAGTACGTTTTCCCTTACTCCCCAAAAAATACAAGCTACGCGTGATAAAAAATTAGCATCCGTTTTAGCGGCGCTGCGCAGTATCCGTCAAGCTAAATAATAGCTGTTAACCTAAAAACTCCATTTAAAATTAATGCTATGAAAAAAGCTAATTACCTGCTATTGCTAATTGCACTTGTAGCGTTGTTTGCAGCATCGTGTGGTAAAACCGGCGCGGTAGGTCCCCAGGGCCCCCAGGGGCCTGTTGGCCCGATAGGACCGCAAGGGTTGGCCGGCTTAAACGGGACCATGATATACAGCGGCGGCACCGTTCCCGATGCGTCAACAGGCGCAAACGGTGATTTCTATATAGACCTGGCTACCGAAGTACTGTACGGCCCTAAAACCGCGGCAGGCTGGGGTACAGGCATTGCCCTTGTAGGGCCACAGGGAAAACCGGGCACAAACGGCACCATCATTTACAGCGGCAATACGCCGCCGCCCGCCACCACCGGCGTAATTGGCGATTTCTATATTGACTTAACAACCGGGATTTTTTATGGCCCCAAAACGGCCGATGGCTGGGGTACCGGATTTTCGTTAAAAGGCAGTGCCCTTGGCGTTAATTTCCCAACGGTTATCAACACAGTTTTAACGCCCGGGATATTGGATACTTTAAAAAGCCATGGTTCAGTGATAAACGATGGCCTTACACCGCCTTCATTAAACGGAATTTACCTGGTTGACCCTAATTATTGCACCTTTGACAACTCGGGTGATAACCGGGCATATTCACTATTTGACAGCTATAAATATCAATTCTACAATCAAAACAACGCCACGTATGCCATACAGGTAAATTATAAAGATATAAATGGAGGCGATGCCGGTTCAGACGTTTCGTCTACTTACATATCGGGCAGCGGCACTTTGTTTACCATATACGCCCAAACTACAGGTATCGAAGATGGCATAAACTACACCAGCTTACAAATTATAAGCGGGCAAATAGGGGCATTGGGGGTCACCAATTTTCAGCTATCCGATTATCTTGTTTCAAAGGGCGATGACTCCTCCGGGGTTTTGGAGCCTGTTGGATCAACACGGATATTTACAGATGAGGATGGCCTGTCAGATACACAAACAACGTTTTCAATAAAAGCTAAACAAGTTCAAACTGTTGGTCAGGGCAAATCGCTTTGGTCAGCAAAGCGTGTTCATAAAATAAATTAAACAGCACCTTGCCTTTTTCACAATAAATGTTTTGGTTAAAACAAGAGGCCACATTCGGGAGGAGTGGCCTCTATTTTATTTTATGCTTTGCAGTACTTTTTCGGGCTGTTTTGTAAACAGGCCCGATAAAAAGTAACCTGCATAAATACCCGAAGCGCATTCGATACCTACCACCCACCAGTATAAGGCTTCAATATTTTTATCAAAAACAGACGAATTAAAAGCTATGAGCAACAATTCGGTAACGTAAAATAAAACCGGCGGCACATAGCTTAACTTAATATAATCCTTTGTTATGGAATCTCCCGGGGAAAAATACCGTGAATTATCGAAAATATGTTTGGCAATAAGTGCCACGTACATGGCAGAGAGCGGCAGTACAGCGTATAATAGCTGATAAAGCTGTGTATCGGTAAGTTGGTTGTATCCCCAAAGCAAAAAAAGCGTTACCAATATCATCAAACGGAAGCCAGTGATAAAGTAAATTATTGCTCTTCGTAATTGTCCTTCGTTAGCCATAAATATCCTCAGTTTTATTAACGCACTGCATTGTCAATTAACTTATACAAATTATCACCATATTTACGCAGCCGTTCTCTGTAGCGAACTACCACATTCTCAGAGTTTTCTGGCGTAGCAGGTTCTGTATATTCGTTTCTTGAATATAAAACACTATACAGGTAACTAACCGCAGCTAAAGCAGGCGTTTTGCTGTCTTTTGCCGGAATTAAATTAATGAATAATGTGAGTGTAACGTCCTCAAAATAACCAGGTGTTACCAGGGCTTTAGCATTCCTAACCTCAAAAAAGAAAACGCCGGGGCTTACTTCAAATATTTTCGGTTTCACAGGCTTGCCGTCCTTCCCGCTATTTTGCGATAAAAAACTATTGATCTTTATTCTGAGACTGTCTTTAAGCTTTTGACTGTAAACCACCGGGCGAAAAAACCAGCTGTACAAAACATTGTTTAAATCGTCGGGCTTAACGGGGGTGGTAGCTACCCCGCCTCTTAATCCGGTTTCGGGCTCAACAACCTTTAATTCGGTGTCAAAATAAACCATGTAAATCCCCTTCTTATTGGCTACTGTTGTTCCCAAAACCTTAAATCGTTTGGGCGCACCCGTTTTAGGCACTGCAACCTCTATGGAAACCACCAGCGAATCCTGGGAAATCCGTGTAATACCAGCCAGCTGAAAAAACAATTGCTGATAAATGCCGGTGCCGGCATCAAACATTTTTATCGTTTCCTGCCAGGTAAGTCTAAAATCAGTCTCATCTTCAAATGAAGGCTCCGCCTCAAGGCTGAGTACATACACATTCCGGCGTTCAACTATTCCATTTGGTCCCCGCTGACTTTTTCTTTTGTAGTAGCCGAAACTGGTAGCCCGCACCAATTCATTTAAATGTACTGCGTTTAAATAGTTATCGTATTGACTTAAAATATTGCTACTTTTTTCAGCGTCTTTTTTTGTTTGAGAAAAACAAGGAACTGCTGCAAACAAATAAAATAAAATGAATATTTTTATTGATCTATTAAGCATAGCATGGATTCAAAAATTGCGTTAGATTTAGAGTTAGCGGCAAAGCTAAAGGACATGCCCGATGACAAAGTTAATATATATGTTGAAACGGCAAATGAAATTTTTGAGCTATGTTTTAAAAAAGCTGAGCTTGCGGCTACCGATCGCAAGTATATCAGGGTAAAAGACAAGAGCAATAGATATGCTACTTTATCGGGCATTTTGGATCAGACCTACAAGGACGAGCTCGTAAAGGAAACTTTTTTAAGAAATAAAGCAAGGGAAATAAAAAATGCCCGGGAGCGTAAAATTCCGTATGAAACTATAGGTTTTGATCGTCACCTGTTGTTTGCGCTTTCCCTTTTTGCAGGTATTGATAACTTTAAAATCTTCGACAAACAATTTGGCCCCGTTAAAAGCCAGGTTGTGCTTTTTTGGCCAAGGCCATTTGGTTGGTTTAACCTGATACGGGTACCCCGCCAGGGCATATTGAATGAATTGGATACCGAGTGGGAATATATTGGCGACGACAAACAAACAATTAAAGGCGTTATAACCGAAGCAAAACCATTTACTATGGCCAATGACCGTAAACCGTTATGGGTTGAAGTAAAATACAACACACCGGATGGCCCGCAAACCGGTTATTTTGCTAATACAGGCAATCCTCGGCTCGAAACAGTTACGGCGGAGAATGGATTATTGGTTTTTTTTAAAAGAATGATGGTATAAGAAGCGAGTGTTGCCCCCTTACATACCTTCACATTATTGCACCTCTATTTGCCAACCAAATAATTTTAATATTTCCAATTTACTTTCTATTGTTTTCTCTGTCTATTGTAAAAAATAGCATCGTGTAAAATATTATACGCAAAACAATGTTATTTAGCCGTATGAAGAAACTTATTACCCCTTTATTAATATTTATACTGGCGAATGCCGGTTTTGCACAGATAAAAAGCACAATTACCCGTTCTGCAATAACATTCACTATAAAAAATGTAGGCATCAGCACCGGGGGCAGCATTGGCGGGCTGGTGGCTGCGGTACAATTCAACCCGGCTAATTTACCCGCAAGCAACATTGAAGCTTCAGTTGATGTAAATACGCTGAACACTGACAACTCAAGCCGCGACGACCATTTAAAAAGCGAGGACTTTTTTGATGTGACGCATTATCCGAAAATTACGCTGAAGTCTGTTTCGTTTAAACACAAAAACGGGAATAATTTTTCGGGACAGTTTAGCCTTGCCATCAAAAACAAGTCAAAACTGGTCGAAGTACCATTTAGCTATGTAGAAAACAACGGCTCAGCAACCCTTAAAGGCAGCTTTAAACTAAACCGGTTGGACTATGGCGTGGGTACTGATAGTTTTACCCTATCGGATGATGTGACGGTAAATATCGACGTAGAGGTTAAATAAGGGAGTCAGTAAAGTCGGGAAGTCAGTAAAGTCCGTAAAGAAGCTGCAGCAGGGCTGTTGGCGTTGCATTTTCGGTAAAGGGTAGCACTACTAATTTTCGTCACTTTTCTGACTTCCGGACTTTTCCGACTTTCCGACTTTTCCTACTTTCTTAACAATTTAATAACGAATCACCCATCTCAAAACTCTAATCTCTAATCGTATCTTTACGATTATGAAATTACGCATTCTCGTATTGATCAATGCTGCGGCGGTGGCTATCACCCTTTCGGCGGTAAATTATTATTTTCAGCATAGCTGGTATTATGTGGGTGTAACCTTTACCGTTGCGTTGTGCACCAGTTTTATTATTTTTTATTACTTGTTAGAAAAATATATTTACTCCAAAATAAAAATCATTTATAAGCTTATTCATAATTTAAAGCTTGGCCGCGATTTGCGCGACGCCTTAGGCGAACATATTAGCGCCGACCCGATAAATGATGTGGAGGCCGATGTAAAAGAATGGGCCAGGCAAAAGAAAACCGAGATTGACGAATTGCGCAAGCAGGAGAAATTTCGCCGCGATTTTTTATCCAACATATCGCACGAGTTTAAGACCCCGCTGTTTGCCATACAAGGCTATATTGAGGCCATACAGGACGATGGCTTTGAGGACACGGAACTGGCGAAACAGTTTTTAATGAAAGCCTCCAAAAATGTGGACAGGCTAAGCTATTTGATACAGGATTTGGACGAAATCTCGAAATTAGAGAGCGGCGAGATACCCGTAAATCTTACCCGTTTTAAGATAAATGACCTGATAAAAGAGGTTTTTGAGTCGATGGAAATCAAAGCCCGGCAACATAACATTAAATTAATATTCAAACAAAAATACGACGATGCGATACTGGTAAATGCCGACCGCGAAAAGATACGGCAGGTGCTGGTAAACCTGATTGACAACTCGCTTAAATACGGCCGAGAGGAAGGCAGCACCGCTGTTAGCCTGTTTGACATGCACGAACAGGTGCTGGTTGAAGTGACCGACGATGGCATCGGAATTGAAGAAAAATACCTCCCACGCTTATTTGAGCGCTTTTTCAGGACCGACACCAGCCGCTCAAGACAGATCGGCGGATCGGGCCTGGGGCTTGCCATCGTGAAGCATATTGTTGAGGCGCACGAGCAAACTATTAACGTGCGCAGCACCGAAGGTATAGGCTCAACATTTGGGTTCACGCTTCAAAAATCCAAGCAGGCTTTACCTTTCCCTAACATACCTGTTCTGAAAAATTAACATTAACTTAACATTGGACGATTACCTTTGCGGCATATCCAATAAAAAATGTCATTAAACAGTATTTTTCAATACTTTGTTCCAAAGGACAAAAAAGTATTTTCTCCCCTATTTGAACAGGCTGCAGCAAACGTAGTTAACATGGCAACCATACTGGTTGAAACCGTAAACTCAACTAACCCTGCTACACGCGAGGAGTTATTTAAACAGATTGATAAATTAGAAAACAAAGGCGACGAAATTACCCACCAGGTACATCTGGAATTGGGCAAAAACTTTATCACCCCGTTCGACAGGGAAGATATACATGCGCTGGCATCGGCTATTGACGATGTTGCCGATTATATACAAGGTGCCGCCAACCGCATGAGTCTGTATCGCATTGACGATTTTAACGAACATATTAAAAAACTATCTGAACTTACCCTGCAATGCAGCACCGAGTTGGAAAAAGCCGTGCGCGAATTGAAAGATTTGAAAAATGTGCGCAACATCGCCGATTCGAGCATCAGAATAAACAGCATTGAAAACCAGGCCGATTACGTTTTTGACCGCGCCGTGGCCGATTTATTTTTATATGAAAAGGATGCCATCCGTTTAATTAAATATAAAGAGATATACGCTGCGCTTGAAACCGCTACAGACATGTGCGAAGATGCAGCCAATGTAATGGAATCAATTTTAGTTAAAAACGCATAACCACAACATGATAACACCTATACTGATTGTTGTTGTTTGCCTTGCGCTGATATTTGATTATACCAACGGCTTTCACGACGCAGCCAACTCCATTGCCACTATTGTATCAACCAAGGTTTTAACGCCGTTTCAGGCGGTAATGTGGGCCGCATTTTTCAATTTCCTGGTTTATTTTTTTGTAACCGACCATAAAGTAGCCAACACAGTATCGAAAATTGTGGTTGAACATTATGTTACCATGAATGTGATACTGGCCGGCCTGGTTGCCGCTATAAGCTGGAATTTAATTACCTGGTGGTTTGGTATTCCTTCCAGCTCGTCGCATACGCTCATCGGCGGTTTTGCAGGCGCTGGTATTACCAATGCTTTATATATGGGCTCCGCGCCGCTCAGTGCGGTTAACAGCGGTTACATCCTCACCATTTTGGCCTATATTGTACTTGCCCCATTTATAGGATTACTAATTGCCTACCTGGTAACTGTAATTATATTGCATATCTGCAAAAACGCAAGGCCGGCTGTTGCCGAACGCTGGTTTAAAAGGCTTCAGCTGGTATCGTCGGCAGCATTAAGTTATGCACATGGCGGTAACGATGCCCAAAAAGTAATGGGTATTTTGTATGTAGCTATTGTTACTTCGGGTATTATTAAAACCGGCGCGCCAATGCCACACTGGATACCTTTGTGCTGCTATTCGGCAATTGCGTTGGGCACTATGTCGGGCGGATGGAAGATTGTGAAAACAATGGGTTCCCGGATCACCAAGATTACGCCGCTGGAAGGTTTCAGTGCCGAAACTGCTGCTGCCATTACTTTATTTTTTACGCAACAATTTGGTATCCCGGTATCAACAACGCATACCACAACCGGTTCTATTATCGGTGTTGGCTTAACTAAACGGCTATCGGCTGTGCGCTGGGGACTTACCATTAATATTATTTGGGCCTGGATAATAACCATACCCGTTTCGGCATTAATTGCAGCCGGTGTGTTTGCCTTGTTAAGGGTAGTACTGTAGTTTTTTTTAAGGGATAAGTAAAAACTTAGTATATTGAGGGCCTTAAATACCCGATATGAAAACTAAATTTTTGCTTATCCCGTCTCTCGCTTTATTTATCATCCTTTCCAGTTTTAAACCAGTAAACAACACTGAAAAAAAGGCTGTTGCCCAACAAGGCATCCTTTCGGATCTCGACATTAACAATGGTTTAAAACAAGCTTTACAACAGGGCCTTTCAAAAAGTTCCGACCAGCTTTCGGCCGTAAACGGTTATTTTGGCAATTCAGCCATCAAGATATTATTCCCACCACAGGCGCAAAAGGCCGAAAAAACTTTACGCAATATTGGCTTAGGCAAATTGTGTGATAATGTAATCCTGTCACTTAACCGCGCTGCCGAAGACGCCGCAAAAAAAGCAAAGCCCATATTTTTAAATGCGCTTACACACATGACCATTACTGATGTAAGCAATATTTTGCTAAGCGGCAATCAGGATGCAGCTACGCAATATTTTAAACGTACCACTACCACCCAATTGGCAGCAGCATTTAAACCGGTTGTAAAAGCCAGTTTAGATAAAGTAGGTGCAACAAAATATTATGCCCAGGCAGCCGGCGAGTACAACAAAGTGCCATTTGTGAGCAAAATGAACCCCGATATTAACGACTATGTAACCCAAAAAGCTATTGACGGTTTGTTTTATGAAATAGCAATTGAAGAGCTCAACATTCGCAAAAACCTGAGCGCCCGCACTACACCGCTTTTACAGAAAGTATTTAATTTTGCGGCTAAGAACGGGAAGTAATTGGTGAGTTGATTGGGTTTGATTAAGTTCTAAGGGTTAAAATGGTTATAAAGGTTGTAATAAGGAATAAAGCAACAACTACGACATTTTGAACCCTTAAAACAATTGAAACTTACATGAGCTTTTGTAGCCATTACAACAACTACAACTTATTAAAACCTTTTCAACTTGTTATAACCAAAAACTATTTCCCAAACTTCACCCTTACATGTATTTTTTCGGATTGTCCGTTGGTGCTTCCTGCCCAGTCGGGGCCGTTGGTAATCAGGTCGATGGCTTTTTGATCGGTGGCTGGACTAATGCTTTTTAAAATTTTCATACCGGTAATATTGCCATTGCTGTCTACGTCAAACGATAAACGAACTGCGCCAGTTTTGCCATCAGGCGATGCGGCATTTTCTTTTAAATACTTTTGAAAACTGCTCCAGCCTGCGCGCGGGTGCGCGTGAATTATCGAGTTATCGTCCGCTTTATTTGGGTTTACAACCACCACTTCGGCAAGGGAAGCACGGTTTGCTTCCAATTTAATAGTGCCCGCCGAATCGCTATGATTTATTAATATCTGCCTTGTTTCATACCCTACGTAGGTAATCATCAATTCCTTTTTGCCGCTATCAGCAGGCAGCGTAAAAGTGCCGGTAACATCTGTAACAACGCCCTTATTACTACCTGCTATTTTAACGTAAGCACCCGGTATCGGCTGCCCATCGTCTTTATCTATAACTTTGCCTCGTATGGTTTGGTTTTTATTAATTGTTGCTACAGGTGCAGAGTAGCTTTTAAAAACGAGCCCTGCGGCTTTTCCCAGTAACAATTTTTCGGTTTTAGGAGCGGCAATCCTGCTTTCTCCGCTGGTATCCGCTTTAGCAACATAGCGCGAGGCGTCTTTTTTAACGGTTGCATCACCGTACGGGGCCATATCGTTCAGCGAATAGTTATTAGGGTTAAGGGTGATGGTGCCCATTGCGCCATTATTGTATACCTTTAATATTCTTGATTGAAAGCCCGGTGTAGAAACCAACAGCTTCCCCTTGTTACTATCAACCAACAGCGTAAAATTGCCATCGATGCCGGTAACAGCCACTTTATTGGTACCGGCCAGGTTAACACTTACTCCGGGAATCGGCAATTTATTGCCATCGCCAACTACGGTACCTTTTATAATATTCCCGGGGTTAGTGCTTTTTTTCTTTTGCGCTTCATAACCCATTACAACCATTTCGTTTAATGGGGTGGTATCCGTATCCTTAGCAGTTTGCCTGGGTTCTTCAACAGCCAAAACAGCGTTAACGTTATTAATGGTCGTATCGGCTTTTGCAGTCCTATGTAAGTGCAATGCATATTTTTGAGGCGCAGGCGCCGGTACTGCGGCGTTATTTTTCCCTTCCCCTGTATCGGTCGCAGCAACTTGCGGTGTTTGTTTAACACCTTTTGCAGGCAATTGTGCCGCTTGCCGCGGTCCTGCCGGGCGGCTATTATAAAACCACAGGCCACCAGCAGTAATAAAAATCAGCACCGAAGCCGCTATTGAAAGCATTCTCCATGGGATAATGCGGCGCTGTGGCTGTGCAATACGTTGATGCAAACGGGCATATATATCGCCAAGGTTTACTTGCTGATCGTGATTGGCACTTTCAAAGCCGTCAAGGGCATCCATAAAAAACGGATCGTCCTGTGCGCGGCGCTCCAGTTGGTGCATAGCTTTGGCATTAAGCTCTCCGTTAAGATACTTCCTTATTTGCAATATGTCGGCCTCTCTATTACTCACTGTTTCTCTCCAGGCAAATTTTTAAGTTACGTTTACCGTTTTGTATATAGCTTTTTACCTCGTTTAAACTAAACCCTGTAACTTCGGCAATCTCCTTATAACATTGTTCTTTTAAATAAAATAATCCGACGCTTTGTTTTTGTGCGGGCGGCAATTTATCCATACACCGTTCCAGCGCCTGCATGGCAGCTTCGCGGTTATCATCATCAGGATGCAAAATGGGTGTAAATTCCATAAAGTCATCCAAATTAACCGTCTCCATTTTTTTACCGCTGCGTAATTGCATCAGGCAATAATTACGGGCCAGTACATATAGCCAGCTGCGAAATTGTTTTATATCGTGTTGTTTAACCTTGGTTACCAGTTCTTCAAATATACCCATAACGGCATCTTTCGACTGATCTTCATCCCTCAAATATTTTAAACATACGCCATATACAAGCGGCACCTGTTTTTCGTACAAACGGCCAAGCACCGCCAGGTCGCCGGTTTGGCGATAGCTTTGGAGCAGTTTATGATCGTCTGCATCATCAGTATTTTTTGAGCGGGTAAAAAAGTTCATTATGGGACAGCTAAATTAAATGTTTTTAGCGGGTTATGAAAAAATAAAGCGATTTGTGCACCGCCCACCGCGTTCTGGCGCACAAATCGCTTTATTTTTGAGCGACATATTTGAATTGGGCCTTAATTAGTTCTTTGTGGCAAAAACTCAATGATATCCATCGAAACTTACCGTTTTTGGGTATTAACATCCCCAAAACAATATTTCGTGCGAAATAATCCCTTTAAAGTATTAAGTAAAAATTACCGGCAAGTATTAACCGTGGCGTTAAAAGCGGGCGTTTTTTCCCACCATGCACCATAATTTCCCCAGTCGGGAAATTTGAGAGCAGCATACTCCATTCCAATTATTAACTATTGGTAAAAAAAGTATTTCAGGATAATAATATTGCGGAATAATGGCATCGGCCAAGGCAATGGCACCGTAATTGTCTGATAAATGTAGTTAAACACAAAATAAAATGGGCTTTCAGCTACCTTTACAACCTAAAAAGCACAGCGAAAATATTTTATTTCGTTTGTTTAATGTTAAACGCAATCACACAAAAAATAGTTACAAAGTAAGCATAAAAAATATAAGCGATAACATTACAAACAATAATGCATCGTTAATAAAGATTGAGAATAAATTAAATAAACTAAGCATAGTTAACTGATATTTAAATACTTGCAATAATTGTAACACAAACGTTACAATTAAAACAAAGTTAATATGCTAATTTTAAGGCTGTTATACAACCGGCTAATTAAAAGTAAATTATTATGTGCAAACTTGTTATAATTGACGATAATCCTACAGATCATTACATTATGCAGCGTTTATTGCATAACAATTATAACTGCGAACAGGCTACTTATACTTACGATGGCCGCCTGGTGTTAGATTTTTTGGAAGAAAATAAGCAAACAGCGCCCCTGTTGCCCGATGTAATTTTCCTTGATCTGGATATGCCCGAGCTAACCGGCTGGGAATTTTTAGACGAACTGGAAAGTTTTAATACGGCAGAAAACAAGCATGTTCAGGTGCATATCATGAGTTCGTCAATACGATCTGCAGATGTTTTTCATTCAAAAAAATATGCTTGTGTTAACTCGTTTATGACCAAACCCCTGTCGCGCGATCTCGTAAATAAAATTTGCGAACAGGCAGGCCCCAGGCAGCTAAATATTGCCTGATTTTTGAATTTACAATTATTGATGGACATCTCATATATCCAAAGCCCGGCTGATAACCGGGCTTTTTCTTTTTTTTGATATTTCACCCTCTTTACAGCTGCTTTAGTGAGGGTGGTTGAGCGAATTACAGAAACGGTGAGTTAACTACGAAGCCGAGGGTTTGAACACATTGCGCTTAATTAACTCACCCCGTCTGCTGCGCAAAGAGGGAAAAAATAGTCCCATATACACATTTGCATATCCGCACATTTGCACATCTAAGCATTAAACCCTTATTTTTACCGCCACTATGGCCATCCCCAACAAAATTTACTTTGCATCCGATTTTCACTTAGGTTCTGGCACTTATGCCCAACAGCGCGAGCGCGAAGACCGGATTGTACGCTGGCTGGATATGATAAAAACCGATGCCGCCGAAGTTTTTTTGGTGGGCGATGTTTTTGACTTTTGGTTTGAATACAAAACGGTGGTACCCAAAGGATATATCCGTTTTTTTGGCAAATTGGCCGAACTGGCTGATGCCGGTATTAAGCTATACCTGTTTAAAGGCAACCATGATATGTGGATGTTTGATTATTTTGAACAGGAACTGGGCGCAACTATTATTAGCGATGAACTGGAGATTGAGCGGAGCGGCAAAAAGTTTTACCTGCACCACGGTGATGGCCTGGGGCCAGGCGATACATTTTACAAGTTTTTGAAGAATTTTTTTCGCAGTCCGTTTTGCCAATGGTTGTTTGCCCGTGTGCATCCAAACCTCGGGGTGGGGATAGCTAATAAATGGTCGCGGAAGAGCCGTAAGACCAACGAAAAAAACGCACATGATATTGCCCGCTGGCAACGCATGCAGGGCATGCTGATAACCCATTGCCGCCAACTGTTACAAACAAAACATTACGACTACCTGATATTTGGTCACCAACATTTGCCAGCCGATATCACTCTTAACGAACATAGCAATTTTATAAACCTGGGCGATTGGATATCGTCAAATACCTATGCTGTTTTTGATGGTGAAAAATTGGAATTATGCTGGTTTGAGAAAAGGTAACTTAATTGCATTGCCGGCGATTTTTCGCCACTAAGAACACAAGAAAAAACAATTAAGGCTTCTGCTTTTTATTTCCTCTTTTGTGAACTTTGTGTTCTTCCCTTTGTGGTCTTTGTGGTTATTAACAAATTGGTATCAGATTAAATTATAACACAATACTGATATTCTCAGCACGCACAAACCCATACTTTATTCTATTTTTGCACACTTAAATAATTATGGCAAAAAAAGGAGTTTTATTGGTTAACCTGGGCACGCCCGACAGTCCTGAAACTAAGGATGTACGCCGCTACCTCAACGAATTTTTAATGGACCCGCGGGTAATTGATATTAACCCGGTGTCGCGCGCGCTGCTGGTAAAAGGAATTATCGCTCCGTTCCGCAGTCCTAAATCGGCCGCACTTTATAAAAAAATATGGAGCAATGAAACAGGATCGCCCCTGTTACATTACAGCCGCCTGCAGCACGAGGCTCTTCAGCACCGTTTAGGCAGCGATTACCAGGTTGAATTGGCCATGCGTTACCAAAGTCCGTCAATTGAAGCGGCTTTGGACAGCCTAAAAGCAGCGTTGGTCACCAGCATCCGGGTTATTCCGCTGTTTCCGCAATATGCATCCGCCAGTACCGGATCGGTTATCGAAAAGGTGATGCAATTAGTGGGACAATGGCAAACCGTGCCCGAAATGTCGTTTGTCAACTCGTTTCATGACGATGACTTGATGATCGCAGCTTTCGCAGATAATGCTCAAAAATATCAGCCCGAAACTTACGATCATATCTTGTTCAGCTTTCACGGTCTGCCGCAACGCCAGCTCATAAAATGCGATCACACCGGCAATTACTGTCTTAAAACCGGCGACTGTTGCGATAACTTAAACGATACCAATAAATTTTGTTATTCGGCACAATCGCACCATACGGCGCAGTTGATTGCGGCCAAACTCAATATCCCGAAAGAAAAATATACCATCTGTTTTCAATCGCGCCTGGGCAGCGATCCATGGGTGCAGCCCTATACCAGCGAAGTGGTGGCCAAATTAGCCAAAGAGGGCAAAAAACGCCTGCTGGTATTTTGCCCCGCCTTTGTGGCCGACTGCCTGGAAACCGTTTACGAAGTAACCGAAGAATACGGCGGCGAATTTAAAGCCTTGGGCGGCGAAGAGGTACAACTGGTGGAAAGCTTGAACGATTCGCCTTTATTTATCGATGCGCTCGAGCGGATGGCTGTGGGGAAATAGTTGGCAGTAGTAGAAATTACTCCCGCTCTTCATTCTGCCCTCGTTGGCACAACACCAACAAGGGCAGAATTATATCAATGATGCGTTAACACGTTTCCGGCACTATCCATTTCGAGGAAGGGGTTGAAGGCAATTTCCCATAGGTTATCTTCAATATCGGCAACGTAACCGCTATAACCGCCCCAGGAGGCTTTTTGCGGTGCTTTAACCACCCTTACACCCCGGGCTTGCAATACTTTAAACACCTCATCAACTTCCTTTTCCGATTGATAGTTTATTGCAATGGTAAGTTTTTTGAAGCCATTGCCTTCGGGCGACACAGTGGCATCCCCCGCAAGCTCATCGGCAGGAAATAATGAAAGAATAAAACCATTCATTTTAAAAAAAACAATTCCGCCGCTATTCTTTAACGGGCCCCATCTAAACTTATCGATATAAAATTGTTTTAATTTTTCAAGATCCTTTGCCCCAATTGTTATAAAGCTTATTCTTTGTTCCATAATTTTATTCGTTTTTGTAATAGTGTCGTTTTGTGCGATGGCCTTGGCTGTCATTAATACTAAGATTAACCCGGTTAAAAAAAGGCTCAAAGCGCGTGTGTGTAATCTTTTCATGAATTTATTTGAATTATTTTGTTATTCCCCGCCCTGTTTAGCCCCGTTTATAAAAGACAAAATAATCTCCGACGTAACCCCAGGCGTTCGCTCCATCAGCAGGCTATCACTGTAAGGCAAAATGGCAAAGTGCCCGTTTTTTAACAGGCGGTACATCGCCATATATTGTTCAATAGGGCAGCCGTCATTTTCGCCGGTAGCGATAAGGGTTGGGCATTTAATGGAAGCTATTGTTGCTGCACTTATATAAATGCTGTCGCGCCAAACCCTGCCCATTTCGTTAATAAATTCGTCGAAACGCGCAGGCTCGGCTGTCGATTTTTTGCGCTCTGCATAAAATTCCGGATCATTTTTCTTCAGGTATCCGGCCCCGAATTCATTAATATATTTTTTATCCCCGCCCGACAGGTATTCCGCCCCGAAATTGCTGCCAAGCGCGATCAATTTTTTAACGGCATCGGGGTGGTTGGCAGCAAGGTAATATCCCTGCAGCGCTCCATCGGCTATCCCTATCACTATAGCGCTATCTGCCGAAAGGTGCCGGAGTACTTTATAGGCATCTTCGGAAAAAAGCCGGTATGACAGTGGCTGATGCCCCAGTTCCGATTTGCCATGCCCCCGCGTAGCAACAGCAATTACCGTAAATTTTTTACTGAGTTCGGGGATCAGCTTTTTATTTTCTCCGATTGAGCCGTATACCCCACCGTGCAATAAAACTACGGGCGGGCCGGCACCGTACACTTCATAATATATCTGCGCATCGCCGGCATTGAAATACGCACCGGCCGAAGGGTTATGCCCATACAATACCTGGGGTACCTGGGCGTGAATGTATCCGGCCGCGCAGCTGGCCCATATCAGCATTATTAATTTTTTCATATAGGTTTATGTGTAATTACGTTTCCATCAGCATCAAGCGGCATAAATAAATTATAAGCCACTTCCCAAACATTGCCTTCAACATCGGCCATCAAAAAATAATACCCCCCTATTGGTGGCACCTGGGGTTCTTTTATAATTTTCACTCCCCTGCTTTTCATCAAGCCGTATAGTTCTATGACTTTCTGTTTTGAATCAACCATATAAGCCAATGTAAATGGACGGAATCCGCTTCTCACGGGCGAAGTGCTTGCAAAATCCGCCAGCTTTTTACCCGGGTACAGCCCAACAAAAACCCGTTTAGTTTAAAAAAAACGATGTCTTTGTTTTCGGCTACGGGTTTCCAGCCAAATTTTTGGATATAAAAATTCCGCATAGCCTGCAAGCTGTCTGTCCCGATGGTGATGATGCTTAACCTTTGGTTCATTACCTCAGCAGTATTTTGTTTTCGGTCGCAGGATGAAAATAAGATAGCCAACAGGCACCATAATGTTATTTTTTGTCTCATTGATTTTTTTTAGTCCAAAAGTCAGTAAAGTCCGGAAGATGCTGCAACAGGACGGTTGATTAAAAATGACCTGGGTTATATAGAAGACAAAAGTATCGCGGCGGATGGGGTTCCACTTTGGAAAAAAACGACAAAATTAAAACTGTGAAGGGGCGGCGCCCGTGTATTTTTTTATCTCGTTGGTTAAATGCGAGTGGTCATAATAACCACATTCAAAAGCGATTTCCAGCAAACTTTTGTTGGTCGTGTTCTGTCGAATTTTATGGAGGGTTGATTGATAGCGCACTAAGCTAATGAACTCTTTGGGGCTGATCCCCATTTGCTGATTAAAAGCCCTTTCCAGTTGCCTGGTGGTGGTAAAGTATTTCTCTGCCAGGTTATTAACGCTCGTCCGTCCGTTATTTTTCTGTATATCGGCAACGATAGCAAAAATAGAACGTTTGGGTTGTGATAATTTACCCAGGAAGAAATGATCGAGGTAAGCCGCTGAATATTTGATGATACTTTCTACATCGGGAGAAAGCGTTTTCTCCAGCTCAGTAGTCTGGTCGGTTATTTTGTGAAGCGAGGGGTATTCGTAAAAAACGTTAAAGGCTGCTGGTTTGAACCTGATCCCCAGGAGGTTTGTTTCGGGCTGCATTAACGTTTCTTTAAAACGAATCATCGTGCCAACCAGGTATGCCTGCTCGCTTTTTAGTAAAAAAGTATTGCTTTCCGTCTGGCAATCAGGACCAAGGTTAAAAATGATATCGATGCAGGCATCCGGTAATATTTTCTCCATTTTCAAGCCAGCGGCATCGCCCGTTGCTGTCCAATAGGCATCAATGTAAGGCCTCAAAGTGGGGTGCGGCTTAAACTCGGTGTATTTCATGGTATATCAACCTGAACATAAAAATAGTAAATACCGGGTTGAATAGCAAGAAACATCTTGCCACCCTCCCTCAAATTTTGCATATATTGTATCATACCCCCTCCCCTCCAAAAAGAAATAATTTTTATTTTTTTAATAAAATCTACAGTCGTTATTTAAACCATTCTAATATCTTTTAATTTTCAACGAGTCATCGAAAACCAGTATCGAAAATTACCACCAGCTAAATGCGTTTAGCCGGTGATAAAAGCTTATCTCATCTTTATTTCAACATTTGCAGGGATGTAAACGCCTGCAATGTAAGTGATTCGTATGGCGCCAACCTATCCGGCGCTTACCCGCGCCTGGGATGCCGAAATAAATTCGGCAGGACGTCTGTCTTTTAAACACGATTTTGTCTGTTGAAGCGTCCTCATAGGCTCAAATCCCGTTAAGAGTTGCTATTTTTGGGGTATGCTAAAAAAAGATAGTATGCTAACCGGTGCGCTGCTGGCGCTGGTATGCCCGGCAATTGCCTGGGTAATAGAATATTTTTTGAAATACAACACCTATATTATTAACCGGCCCGCTGTACCGTACCTGTTAGCCATTGCCCTCAATTTAATTTTGGTGCGGGTATTACTAAAAAAGGAAGAGGGCAATACCAGCCGGGGCATTATGCTGTGTACTTTTGCAATTATGCTGCTGTTATTTATTTTTCAACTGCGCCTGCGATGAAATATTACCTGGTAGCCGGCGAGGCCTCGGGCGATTTGCACGGCGCTAACTTAATGAAGGCGCTGAAGACGCTGGATAAGGATGCTGAATTCCGCTTCTTTGGCGGCGACCTGATGCAGGCCGAGGGCGGCATTGTGGTAAAACATATTGCCGATATGGCTTTTATGGGTTTTATGGAGGTGGTGTTGAATTTAAATACCATCATGAACAACCTTAAACTATGCAAAGCCGATATTACTGCCTGGCAACCAAATGTTTTGGTATTGATTGACTTCCCCGGCTTTAACCTAAAGATTGCCGATTTTGCGAAAAAAAGCGGTCTGCTGGTTTGCTACTACATATCGCCAAAGGTATGGGCCTGGAACCAAAAGCGGGTGCTAAAAATAAAGCGGGTGGTTGATCATTTGTTTTGCATCCTGCCTTTCGAGGTTGATTTTTATAAGACCTGGGGCATGGAGGTTGATTATGTGGGCAACCCCCTGTTAGACGCCGTTTCGGCGTTTTCGCCAGCGGCGAATTTTTTAGCGGATAATCAACTAACCGGTAAAAAAATAATCGCACTGTTACCGGGTAGCCGAAGGCAGGAAATCAGCAGGCTGTTGCCAGCAATGGTAAGCGTTACGGAGCAATTTCAGGATCATCAGTTTGTTGTAGCTGGGGCGCCATCATTTAGCGCGGAATACTATACGCCGTTTTTAAATCAAAAAAATATCCCGATAGTATTTAATGCTACTTACGATTTGCTGAGCCATGCTGATGCGGCTATAGTAGCATCGGGCACTGCCACGCTGGAAACGGCCTTATTTAATGTGCCACAGGTGGTGGTGTATAAAGGGCATCCGGTATCTATTGCCATTGCAAGGTCGGTAGTTACTATCAAATTTATTTCGTTAGTTAACCTGATAATGGATAGCCCGGTGGTTAAAGAACTGATACAGCAGGATGCATCACCAAAAAACATAGCTGCCGAATTGGATAGCCTTGTGAATAATACGGATTACCGTGCTAAGATGCTGGCCAATTATGATGAATTAGATGTGAGGATGGGAAAACCTGGTGCTTCGGCGAAGACCGCGGGGCTGATCATTAAATATGTTAAGGAGAGAGCAAGTCATTAGGTCATTCGCTGCGCCGTCATTAGGCCAACGGGCTATTTGAAAATCGGCCGATGCGCTATTACCCATCAACTCTTTTATGTAATTGCAAGCGAGACACGAGCGCGCAATTACAATCCCTAAAAATAAAGCCTCCTGGTTACAGGAAGCTTTATCGTTCTCAAAAGGTGTTGTTTATATGTAGATATATATGATGGTCAGGCTACCGACAAGGTAGTTGTCATCGCCTGTTTCTTGCGCATTAAAAATGGATTACGGGCCATAAAGGCTTTTAAATCCTGGCTCAATATATTTTGCAGTTCATTATCAAAACTTGCTACTAATTTGCTGGTTGCTGGTTTCCTGGGAGTGTTCATAGCCTTATGTTTTACGTTAGTGTTGTTGATGTTGCTCATTTGTTTCATTGTCGTCGGTAGTCAAGTTGTCTTTACGCCGTTTGGCTTCCTTGTATTGCCGTAGCAATTGTTCTTTGTCGCGGTCATCCGAGGTATTGGCAGGCTCTATGGGGTTTTCCCATTCCTTTTCTTCGCTTTCGCGAGCTTTTTTGCTTTCCAATTCCATCCTGTACTGCATTTGATAAACTGTATTCCAATTCAGTGCCAAAGTTTATATCGATTTAAAAAAAAGAATAAGAAACCTGATTAGTGCCTTATTTAGCAGATTATTTGATGTCGCCAAAGCTTGCGGAAGGCGTTTATCAACCTTGAAACGGGGCTTTTTATAGAAAAGTGTACAAAATTAAATACACTATTGGGCCAAAATCGGGGTTTGGGCGGTAAATAGACCAGGATGCTGGCTGGTAATGATGCCTGGCGCATAGTTGACTCCCCACGTCTTCGCTCCGCTCGACATCCCCTCTCTGCTGTGCGAAGAGGGGCCGGGGAAAAATGCAAGGAAAAATTAAAGATCAGTGGGATATGGCCGCTGCCTTGGCCACAGGCTTCGGATGATTGACGAAATGTATGATCAGCGTAACTATAGAAATAACTATCCCCGTAATACAAACGCCGTCCCACTGATATTTTCTCCATAGCTGCGTGGCGAAAAAGGTACCAGTAGCCCCGCCGATAAAATAGGTAACCATATATATAGTGTTGATGCGGTTACGGGCTTCGGGCCTCAATGCAAAAATTATCGACTGGTTGGAGATATGCGTGGCCTGCACCCCAATATCCATTACGATAACCCCGATAATTAATCCAATCATATTATATCCTGAAAAATAGAAAACGATAAAGGAGATCAATATGAGTAACAAGGTAAAACCCGAAAGTTTGTAGGCATCCATTTTATCGCTCAAACGCCCCATTAAGCCGGCTGCAAGTGCACCGGCAGCGCCGATCAAACCAAAATCACCGGCTACGGCGCTGCCCATGTTAAAATTGGCCTTTAGTAAAAATGCATTTGTAGTCCAAAAAGCGCTGAAACATGCAAAACACAAAGCGCCACGAAGGGCGGCTATTCGTAACTTGGGCTCGTGCTTAATAAGGCTGATTAATGAGAACATCAGTTGTTTATAATTACCTGTGTAATCAGGCTCCACTTCGGGCAAAAAAGCGGCTATCATTGCCCACATCACCAGCATAATGCCGGCTGCAATATAAAACATGGCCCGCCAGCCTAAATATTCGCCAACGTATCCGCTAACGGTTCGCGACAGCAATATACCTATTAAAAGGCCACTCATAATTACGCCAATTTTTTTACCGCGTTCGCTCGGTTTTGCCAAATGAGCGGCCATAGGTACCAGCAGTTGCGGTATCATTGACGAAGCGCCTAACAAAAAGCTGGCAAAAATCAAAATATTGATAGATGGCGCCCAAGCCGTTAGCAACAACGACAAAACGATAAAGGCAAAAATAATAATCATGAGCCGCTTACGTTTTACCATATCGCCAAGCGGCACCAGGAATAACATGCCGACCGCATAGCCAATTTGGGTGAGCATAGCTATTTGGCCCGCTTTGCCACTGGTAACATGGTAAGTGCGGGCAATATCTTCCAACAATGGTTGATTATAGTATATGTTGGCCACTACTAAGCTGGTGGTAATGGTCATTATCCACAACGTGAGCGGCGTAAGTTCGGGGTGTGTTTTTATAGTGGCGGTAGTCGTCATAAATGCAAGTACAAAAAAGAAATTTCGGCAAAAATCTTAAAGCATTTTTATAAAAATGTTGAATTTGCGCAATTTTTCTGTATTAATTTCGAACTGAATTGGCCCCGGATTACCCTCGGGGCCATAACGCACGTAATTTGGATATCAGAAAAAACAAAAATGCCCCACGGAATTCGCGGGGGGAATAGTCAAGATTTAATGTATTTATGACAGATAATATAATTATCAGGTAAAAAAGAAGAAAATAGCGCTAATTATCATCAATATTGGACAAAAAAACCACTAAAACTAAAAAAAATATGTAAAAATTTGATTTCCCTTTTATTTTGAGAGCTATTTTAACTAAAAACGAAAGGTAAATTCACATTTTGCTCAAAAAATAAATAAAATATTCAATTTTTTAACAGCAATATAAACTATTAACGATGATTTTATATTTTTTTAAAAAAATTAGCATAATTGTAATAAATAGTTTGTATTTTTGAGAATCAAACAGGAGCAAAGCTGTTTTTTACAAAAAAATTACAAAAAAAAGTGGTGAATATGAAAAGTTAGTGTTACTTTTACACCATAATAAAAACAACAAAATAGTCTTCTCATAATTTAGGTTTATAATTGGTTAGTAAAGGCCCCTGCCCATCAGGGGCTTTACTTATTTTAAGGGTTTTTGTTATCATAATAAGGCTGCAAAATTCGTCGATTCATATTTAGTTCCTGTTACTATCACATCAATTTTACGATTGTATATTCCGCGGCCCTTTAAAAATTTCGATAAAAATGGAAACCGCACTTGACGTTTTGGTTTAAACGGCTATATTTGCAGTCCTTTACAAAACACGGGGGATTAGCTCAGCTGGCTAGAGCGCTTGCATGGCATGCAAGAGGTCATCGGTTCGACTCCGATATTCTCCACTTAACAGTCACTTTAGAGCTCATATTGGATGATTTTACGATCTTCGGTATGAGCTTTTTTGTTGGAAACAACTGTAAAAGTATATGCCGGTTGTTACTGCCACCTTTGCTTTGTAATTCTCAAAATAAGTAATCACACCTATAAATGCGCAGATATATAATTATGCTTCTATAGATTTATAAAATGCAGGCTTCTTCATTTATGAAATTCCATCATTCTGTAAATACAGCTTCTATGCTTGCATATAATTCCATAACGGTCACTAAATAAGGAACAACATAAAAACAAGTTGGACAATTACGCCAATATATTGAAGACGGCGGCACAAAAAAATCCCGTTAATGAAGCACATCCGGTTATACCTTCAGCTGATGAAAAAGACGACCAACCGAATACCAGAAGGCTTTTTAAAACGGGATTTAAAACCCTTTCTGGCAGTATCTGTAATTTTCATCAAACTTTTCCCTTAACGTCATCGCAGCTTGGTAATAGCTTTCCTTATTGGTCCAGCTATCAACGGGATTAAGTAGCTCGTTTGGTACGCCGGGGCAGCTTTGGGGAACGAGCAGCCCAAACACGGGGTGTTGTTCGCAAATGGCATCGTCCAGTTTGCCGGCTAATGCGGCGGAGATCATCGCCCGGGTATGAGTCAATGAAATCCGGGTGCCGGTTCCGTAGCCGCCTCCTGTCCAACCGGTATTAACCAACCATACTTTTGCTGCTGTTGTTTCCAGTTTTTCCCGGAGCATATTTGCATAGACAGCGGGTTTTAAAGGCAGAAACGGTGCGCCAAAACAAGCACTGAAAGTCACCTGCGGTTCTTGTATACCTTCTTCAGTGCCCGCGATCTTTGCGGTGTAGCCGTTAATGAAATAATACATTGCCTGCTCGTTATCCAACTTACTGATTGGAGGAAACACCCCCCAGGCATCACAGGTCAGGAAAAAGATGTGCTTCGGATGACCGGACACAGCAGGGTATTTAATCTTTCGGATATAGTTCAGGGGATAACTAACCCGGGTGTTTTCTGTAATTTTCTTACACATGAAATCTATGCGCCTGGTGCCGGCCACAAAACATGTGTTTTCTACCAGCGCTCCCGCGCGGATCGCATTAAATATATCAGGCTCGTGCTTACTGGACAGGTTGATTACTTTGGCATAGCAACCGCCTTCGATATTGAATACACCATTGTCGCTCCAGCCGTGTTCATCATCGCCAATGAGCCTGCGGGCGGGGTCGGAGCTGAGTGTTGTTTTGCCGGTGCCGCTTAGCCCGAAGAACAAAGCGGTGTCGCCCCCGGGCCCTTCGTTGGCACTGCAATGCATGCTTAAAACGTTACGCCGCGGCAGGATAAAATTCAGCACGGAAAACATGCCTTTCTTAATCTCCCCCGTATAACCGGAACCGCCAATAAGAATAATTTGATGCGAAAAGGAAATGATGGTAAAATTACCCTGCCTTGTACCGTGCAGTAACGGGTCAGCATGGAAACCGGGTGCATGGATTATTGTCCACTCCGGCTTGAAATCGATTAGTTCCTCGTCTGTAGGTGCAATGAACATATTAGCCGCAAAATGACTACCATACGGCTGTTCATTTATTAAACGAATGGAAAGGCGAAAGGCGGAATCTGCACACGCAAATACGTCGCGGATCCACACAGATTCCAACGTATCAAGGTAGGTCAATATATTTTCCTTTAAGGTCTGAAAATGGTCTTCCGCAATCGGATTGTTGAATTTATTCCAGTCTACGGTGTGCTCGGTAAGGCCATCCTTCACGATAAACTTATCGGCAGGGCTACGACCTGTGAATTTCCCGGTTTTAATAACCAGAGTCCCTTTTTCATCGATAACGCCTTCATCTCTGTCAACGGTCTGCTCTTCTAAAGCTCTGGCGCCTAACTGATAATGGATCTTTGTTTTTATCTCATTCATGTTTGTGTTTTATTTTTGGTTTGCTTTCACGGTTCCTAATGACCGGCTAATTTGGCGGTGGCGCACCCGGAAGGACTTAAAAGGTTTCATGGGGGTAAAACTCAGCGGCCTCCTCCTTTTGCATTACCGGCAAGTGTATATGTTTTTGTGCAGCAATGTTGACCAACATATCAGTCGCCATCGCCCCCAAGTCATATCCGGGAACCCATCCCCAATCCTTACGAGCCTGTTCTTCACAAAAACTTGCAGGCCAGTTGCATGCAATCACGTTGCGGTGATCCGGAGCATAGTTTACGCAAAAACCGGGCAAACGGTCGCGAATTACCTTTACGAGATCGCATGGGGCGAAGCTTAAACCGGCCAGGTTATAGGAAGTGCGGATGGTGAGTTTTTCCTTCGGTGCATCCATCAACTCCAGCGTTGCGCGAACGGCATCAGGCACATACATCATAGGCAGGCAATTGTCTTCGGCCAGGAAGCAGGTGTACTGCTGTTTTTCAAGCGCCTGGTGAAAAATATCTACTGCATAATCTGTTATTCCGTCCTTAGGTGACACAGTATAAGAGATGAGTCCAGGAAAACGAAGACTGCGCACATCAACACCAAACTGCTCAAAATAGTAATTGCACCAATATTCGCCTGTGCGTTTGCTGATGCCGTAAACGGTATTCGGTTGGATAAGAGTTTCTTGCGGGCAGTTGTATTTGGGGGAGCCAGGGCCGAAGACAGTGCTGCTACTTGGCCAGAATACTTTGTTGAGTTTGTATTTTACGGCAATATCCAGCACAGCAATCAGGCTTTTGACGTTCAGATTCCAGGCGGCCTGTCTGTTTTTTTCGCCAGTGGCAGAAAACATAGCCGCCAGCAAATAGATCTGGGTGATGCCGCATTCCCTAACAACATTCTCCAGTTCCTGATGGTTAAGCACATCGAGAAAAACATCAGCGGCCAGTATCTTATCAGCAGCTACCACATTGTATCGGCCGAATTTCTGCTGTAAAGCTGCAGTGAGTTCGGCACCGATCTGTCCGCAGGCCCCGATTACCAATATCCTGTTCTGTTCCATATTAGTTTTTGCATAACGGCAGCAAACAAAGACTTGCGCCGTGATTGTGTTTCTGAATCTTAACTATAATCTGTTGTACAGCCAAAAAAGTCGCTGTTTGGTTTACAAAGGTTCGGTGTTTGGGGAAAATAAACTATAGGTGGGCTCGTATTTAGAAAAAAGAACTACAGATGCTGTCATTTGTAACGTTTGGAACCGTTTCAATCATTTTTAACGCCTGCGTTTAGAAAAAAACACCGTTTCATCGATGCAAAAATCGACATTAAATACACTTAGCCAAATAATTTAAAAAGTAAAATTTGATTTTTTAGCTTTAAAAACCTTACGTTTGCGAACCGATTATAACAAGTCAATTACGTATAAAATACACTAAGCCTATGCAGGAATTTAAAACACTGGGGCAATTTATCATTGAAAAACAGGCCGACTTTCCTTATGCAAAAGGAGAGTTGTCAAGGCTTCTGCGCGACATCGGGATTGCCTCTAAAATTGTAAACAGGGAGGTAAATAAGGCCGGGTTGATGGATATCCTCGGCAACGCCGGTACCACAAATATCCAGGGTGAAGGACAGCAGAAACTGGATATTTATGCCAACGAGCAATTTATTGCCGCGCTTCGAAGCGGTGGTGAATGTTGTATCGTAGCATCGGAAGAAAATGAGCATATCATCCCGATCAATTCCGAAATTTCAAAAAGTGCGAAGTACGTGGTCGCTATAGATCCGCTCGACGGCTCATCCAATATAGACGTAAATGTACCGGTCGGCACCATATTCTCCATATATAGACGAAAGAGCATGGATGGTCCGGCTGAACTTGCCGATGTACTGCAAAAAGGGACTGAACAGGTAGCGGCAGGTTATATCATATACGGCTCATCCACTATGCTGGTTTATACCACGGGCAAGGGTGTAAACGGATTTACCCTCGACCCTTCTATCGGCGAATTTTGCCTTTCCCACCCGGATATGCAGATTCCCAAAGCGGGCGCTGTTTATTCGATAAACGAAGGGAATTATGTGCATTTTCCGCAGGGTGTTAAACAATATATCAAATACTGCCAGGTGGAGGACAAATCTACCCGCCGGCCATACGCTTCCCGATACATTGGGTCAATGGTAGCGGACCTGCACCGGAACCTGATCAAAGGTGGTATATTTATTTACCCGGAAACGGCATCGGCTCCAAACGGAAAACTGCGCCTGGTATATGAATGCAACCCGCTGGCCTTTGTAATTGAGCAGGCCGGTGGCCGGGCCAGCAATGGCAGGGAGCGGATCCTCGGGTTGGACGTAAGTGAGTTGCATCAGCGATCGCCTATATTCATCGGCTCGGAAGAGATGGTGCTGGCCGCAGAGGAAATGATGGTGGAGGAAAATCAATTGGTCACAAAATAATATAGGGAATAATTTAGCAGGAGTATGATCAACAATAAACTCGACGAAACAGATCGCAGGATTCTCACGCTGCTTCAAAGCGATTCCCGCATTTCGCACAAGGAAATTTCACACCAGGTACACAAGTCCGTTACTGCAATTCACGTCCGCGTAAAGCGGCTGGTGGAAGAAGGGTATATTAAAACTTACACCGTTATTGTCGACAACACAAAGATCGGGCGCGGTCTGACAGGTTTCGTAGAAGTAAACCTCGAGAAACACACAGAAAGCAGTCTGACAACTTTTATGCAGGAAGTCGTCAAGCTGGATGAAGTGATGGAATGTTATCATTTAACGGGCGCCTATGATTTTTTACTCAGGGTGGCCATCGATGATATGAACGAATACAGCGAGGTGCTATTGAAAAAACTTTCGAACCTGCCTGGCATCGAAAACTTCACCAGCCATTTTGTAATGACGAATGTGAAGCATGAAACAGCTTACACAATAGGTAAATGATCATCTTTTTTTGTATTCTAACCATATATCTTTTTTCACTTAATCGAGTTTAGTGATGCGCAAAAGAACAGCATTATCATTACTATTTCGCGGGATATGCCTATTTTTTGCAAGCTGCTCACCTTAAAGTTTATGCTCCATTTCCTTTGTGAAGTGTTTTTTTTGCAAAAGATATTGAGTAGCAATAATTTCTGCAAACTTCTTTTAGAATAAGTTTCTAAGGGCCTTGTTATTAAACCAGCATGACAAAATGTGAGCAACTGTAACTGCCGGGGTGAAAAAATTACATTACAACCATAACTTCGACCCTCCATAATCCGTATAACACCCTGTTTACCGAAACAATCAAAATTACAGGTTAACAACAATTAAAAACAAACGTGAAAGGGATTATGGAACGACATGAAATTTTTGGGGTACAGGACGAAGGCAGGATAGCAGGGTTATGCAGTTATTTTTTTGTTTTAGGATGGTCAGTATCTTTCTTCGGCTATCACAAAACCGAAAAGACCAGTTTAAGCAGTTTTCAGTTAAGACAAACATTGTTTTTATACCTCAGCTATATTGCAATTAGATACGGTATACTTCCAATTTTAGCGCATGCCGGTATGTTAACAGGTATATTAGCGCCTTTTAATGTTGCCATGCTGGTAAACGTTACGTTTATTGTACTTTGGGCAATCGGCTTAGTTGGCGCCAGCAAAGGTCAGGAAAAAGCCATTCCATTTTTGGGCCGCACCGCTCAACTTGTTTTTGCAGCTATTTAAAAAACATTATATTTTCTATTCTAAAATCCTTGCAGTTTTGGCAGAATCCGGCAAGGATTTTTTATTTCTTCCTGGTTTCTGGTTAGATTCAATACCCCACTTAAATCTTGCCGAACTACGTCTTTGATTATAAATAGTTTATCCAAAACAAAAAAACAAGCGTGCGGTTTACTATAAAAATCTTAATCAGTAAACACCATGAACGTTTTGACTACAGATAACGGAAAAACTACCGGCATCCTAAGCTATTTAACCATTATAGGCTGGTTAATTGCCTACTTTGGATTCTATCAAAATAATAAAAGCAGCCTGGGCGGCTATCAGTTGCGGCAAACACTGCTATTTTATATTGTATATGTGGTATTACACTGGGGGCTTGCTTTAATCCTTGGGCCAATTTGGTTAACCACAGGTATATTTTCGCTGGGCTATTTGCTCGATCTGGTAAATTTTGTATTTATTATTCTTTGGATAATTGGCTTAATAGGCGCCATCAACAGCGAGAAGCGCCCGATTCCATTTTTAGGCGAAAGGGCGCAATCATTATTCTCCAATCTTTAAGAAAATTTAAAGTAATAGCGCGTCCACATAGTGTCCATGAACAATCCCTTCGCAGGGCGACCATGAAAAAATAGTAAACCGCCCGTCCTGCGATGAAACCAGGGCAATAGCATCACGCTGATCGAACACAAATTGGGCTGCCGAAAGGTGCCTGGTACCGCCATTTTGAGATGGCTGAATAATAGTTGCAACATTGCCAATGATGGGTTCGGTTACCAGCATTTGTTCAACCGGCATCCCGTTTGATGACAGCCCGATTTTTGCGCCAAAAGCCAGCACTTCCATACGGTCGTTCATAATGGTAGCGCCATCAACTGCGGTAAGCCCTGCAACACTTTCAACAGTGCGGTTCACCTCTTCCTGCCACACGCCATAGTCAGCTTCCTTCTCGCAATTTTTTTCCATTAACTGCGCCAGCAAATCAAATGGTGGAGTAACCGGATAGGTAACCGGATGTATGATGGAATCCCGCCAGGCGTCGCTATCCGAAGGCACCACCAACAGCGATCCGCCGTGGCCATGCGCGCGCATAGATGTAGCTAACTGCACCAGCACATTTACCGAATTATTCCAGCCCGAAGGCGAATTATAATCTAACAGCGAGGTTAGCATAGCAGGGCAATCGGGCAGGCTGCGACTTTCCTCATCTATAATTTTTATATCATCGCCCTTTAACACGGCAACGTTTATGAATTTGCCAAAGCCTTTTATGCGCCGATGTTTAACCACTAACAGCCCCGGTTCAATAACTTCCAGCACAAAACAGCAATCGGGGATAGAGCGTGTGGTACCCCAAACGTACAATTCTCCATCATGATCCCAAACACCAAGGTGTATGCCCGATCTTTCAACCGCCGGGGCCAATTTGGTAAGCACCTGGGTGGTTAACAATATTCGCTCCTCAAATTCCAGCGGCTGCCCGGCCAGTACCGGCGGCAAATAAGCCAGCGATACCTTTGGCGCCCGCCCTTCTTCCTTGCGTAAACTGGCCCAAAAAGCAACATCAATAATGGTTTCAATTACATTTACCGATGGTTCGGGCGCCAAATCAGTTTCACCCTGTGCTATAGCAGTAGCCAAAAGCCGTGCAAAATGTCCTTCTATTGCCGGAGCAACAGCCGCAGCCGCCTGGTATGTTGATCTGTATGTTACTTCCACCTTGTAAATTAATTTATTAAGCTAAAATACGGCTAATCTTTTTTGTAATATAATAATAGGATAAGTATTACAATTGTTTGATTGAGCGGGGTGGATGCAAGGATAAATTGACTTAAATATCCTCCCTATTTAATATTATAAAAACGCATGGCGTTTTTGTAAAAAATATCATTTTTTTGCGCGTTGCTCAAAAACGGCGCTGTTTCCACTTGATTTATAGACAGCCCTATGGCATCTTCCCATATCATCTGGTCCGATCCATACATAATGCGCTTACCAAAGCCAGCCGTCATTAATGCTTTTAGGTATTGATAAAATTCCTTTTTAGGAACTATCCAGTCAATGGCCGATATATCAACATATACCTGGGGGTATACATATAGCAAAGCCTTTGTTTCTTCTAAAAAAGGGAAACCCATGTGCATTAGCTGTATTTTTAACCTGGGATGTTTCTTTAAAATAGGTTCTACATTGAGCGGCCTGCCCGATGGAATGGTAAAGTTCGGCGAACCATGATAAGGCGTATTTGGCCCCGCTATACCGGTATGTATAGCTACCGGAATACCGAGCCGTTCGCAAATAGCTAAATAGGGCTCAAATTCGGCATCAGCAACTGTTTTGCCTTCATATTGCAATCCGAGTTCGCCAAAAACTGCAAACTTACCTTCTTCAAATAACTTTTTAAAGGTAGTTGTGTCCGGTAAAGGGTTGTTTTGGTGATCGGGATATTCAAGCGAGCCGATAAACCGCGACGTATCACTCAAAATAAAATCCGAATTGCGTAGCAGCCTGCCCGAGCAAATTGCCTTTACAACATTATATTTTTTTAAATAACCAACATTGGTTTTTAATATCGCTTCATTAGTTTGCGCGTTTGGCGCTTTTCCGGTAGCTGGGTTATCAGGAGGTGGATTTCCATAATCCCCCGCCGACCGGGCATGGAAATGAACATCAATTATCTTTCTTTTTTGGGCATAAGCAGCCGTGCAAAATAATGTTGTTAGGGCTAAGGCTAAGTAAAGCTTGGTCATAAATCAAATATATAATAAATGCGTTAAATAGTTAATTCGCCAACTACCCGTTCATCGTATTAAACCCCCTGTCCATCTATAATCAAAACATATTCATCTATTTTTTTGCGAATACAGAAAATAATCTCTACCATTGTGTCAATGATACACAATGTGAAAATTACTGTATCTTAACCAGTTATCAACCAGGCTCACCCCGGCAGTAAAATCGAATAATGTATTTATGGGCATCATACGAAAAATACTAATAGCGCTATCGTTTGTTTTGATTGCAGGCTTCGTCAAATCGCAAACGCATACACCCAGGCAATTATTTCCGGGCTTATTCGAGGCAGTTCAGTTAGCTGATGTTTTTCATGATAATAAAACTTTTGTTGACGCAACACCCAAACACGCGCCCGCAGCTATCCTTAAATTGTGGGGCGAGCAAAAAAACAAGCCCGGTTTCAATTTAAAACAGTTTGTGCTGGCTAACTTCACCTTGCCGACGGCAGATGCTGAGGCTTTTAAAAGCGATATTTCTAAAGGCGTGCGCAGGCATATCGATACCTTATGGCATGTTTTATCGCGCAAGCATAATGCAATTGCTAATTACTCGTCTTTAATATCCCTTCCGAATGATTTTATAATACCAGGCGGCCGGTTCAGGGAAACCTATTATTGGGATTCTTATTTTACCATGCTTGGTCTGCACGAAAGTCATCAAACAAAAATCATTCAAAATACCGTCGATAATTTCGCCTTTCTCATCAATAAATACGGCTCCATTCCAACAGGCACCCGCACGTATTATCTAACACGCTCGCAGGCGCCATTTTTTTCGATGATTGTAAACCTGCTGGCCAAAGAAAAGGGCACAAAGGTTATCACCAAATATCAACCTGAATTATTAAAAGAATATGCTTTTTGGATGAAGGGTGCGGATCAGTTAAACCAGCAACAAGCCTATTTAAGGGTGGTACGGATGCCCGGTGGCGAAACACTAAACCGTTACTGGGATAACTCGGACCTGCCCCGCGAAGAAGCTTATAAAAACGACCTCGATTCGGCGAAAAAAACCACGCAAAAGCCTTCAGATTTTTTCCGCAACATCCGCGCCGCCGGCGAATCGGGTTGGGATTTTGGATCGCGCTGGTTTGATGCAAGTAACAAATATGGCAGCATACAAACTACCGCTATTATTCCGGTCGATTTAAACTGTTTACTGTACCGTTTGGAATTGACTATTGCGCAATCGTACCAGTTACAGGGCAATAGCGATTTGTTTAATGTTTACTTAACCAAAGCCATGGCCCGTAAAAGCGCCATACTAAAATATTGCTGGAGCGAAAAGGACGGGTGGTTTATGGATTATAACTGGAAACAAAAGCATTTTACCCCGCAGCAAACGATAGCCGGCGTTTTCCCGCTCGAATTTAACATTCCTAATGCTGATATGGCGAAAAAAATGGCTAATACCATAAAAACTAAGTTTTTAAAGCCCCGCGGTTTAGCCACTTCATTTGTACATACCGGGCAGCAATGGGATAGCCCTAATGGCTGGGCACCCATGCAATACATGGCTATAACCGGTCTGCAAAATTACCACCAGGATGTCCTCGCAAAAGACATTGCTATGCGATGGATAAAAACAAATATCACGGTGTTTAATATCACCGGCAAACTCACCGAAAAATACAATGTAAACGATAATGATGTAAAAACCAGCGGTGGCGAGTACCCTTCACAAGACGGCTATGGCTGGACCAACGGTGTGCTGCTGTATTTGCTAAATCACTATGCTGTTAAATAATGATAAACCAATAAATCATGAACATAAATTATAAATCAACCCTAACAGTCGCGCTTATTGCGCTGGCAGGTTCACTTTCAACCGTGCAGGCGCAGGCGACAAAGCCTCTGCCGGCGCAGAGCAAAGCATCGCTAAAAAAAGTAAGAGCTTCTGTTACTGCCGAGCAAAAAGCGTCAATGGGCATACCGCAATTAGGAAAGGCTCCGTTAAGCCAAGTAGTAGCCGCCATGACAGTTGAAGAAAAATCAAAACTGGTAGTGGGTATGGGCTTTAAAATGCCGGGTATGCCACCGCCAAAAAAGGGTGAATCGGTAAATATTGGCGGCTTCACGTTGCCCCCATCTGATCCTGCTGCCTACGAAATACCCGAAAAAGTTCCGGGTGCTGCAGGCCGTACGCATCCGATAGCGCGTTTGGGCATTCCGTCGATAACTGTTTCTGATGGCCCGGCCGGATTGCGAATTGAGCCGCACAGGGATGGCAAAACTAAAACTTATTATGCAACCGCATTCCCGGTGGCTACCTTGCTGGCCTCATCATGGGATACTGCCCTTGTCAGGAAAGTTGGTGTAGCATTCGGCAACGAGGTGCGCGAATATGGTGTGGACATTTTATTGGCGCCGGCGCTTAATATACACCGGAACCCGTTGGGTGGCCGTAATTTTGAATACTACTCTGAAGACCCATTGGTGGCCGGCAGCATGACCGCAGCCATTGTAAAAGGTATACAAAGCAACGGCGTTGGCACATCTATTAAACACTATGCCGCCAACAACCAGGAAACTAACCGCAATAGCGTTAATACCGTAGTGAGCGAACGCGCCATGCGCGAAATTTACCTGCGTGGTTTTGAACTGGCCGTAAAGCAATCGCAACCCTGGACGGTGATGTCATCCTACAATAAAATAAACGGCACTTATACATCTGAACGTCACGACTTGCAAACTACCATTTTGAAAGATGAATGGGGCTTTAAAGGCCTGGTAATGACGGATTGGTTTGGCGGACGCGATGCCGTAGCCCAAATGAATGCCGGTAACGATTTGCTGATGCCGGGCGGTTTGGCCCAGTCTGACGCCATTGTTGCTGCTGTTAAGGATGGCAGCTTAAAAATGTCGCAATTGGATGCCAACGTTTTAAGGATACTAAAAATCATATTAAAATCGCCAACTTACAGGGGATATAAATATTCTGACGCTCCTGATTTGGCCGGTCACGCTAAAGTTGCCCGCATGGCAGCAGCGCAAGGGATGATCTTGCTTAAAAACGATGACTCATCGTTGCCTCTGGCCGCAGGCAAAAAGCTTGCTGTATTTGGTAATACTTCATACAATATTATAGCAGGCGGCACCGGCAGTGGCGATGTAAATAAAGCCTATACTATATCCTTAGTACAGGGCTTAACTAACGCAGGCTTTAAAGTGCAGGAAACATTAAGCAAAAGCTATACTGATTACCTTGCCGATGCAAAATCAAAACAGCCCAAGCAAACGAACTTTTTTATGCCGCCGCCGGTAATACCTGAAATGGACCCGAGCAGCCTGCTAAGCCAGGAAGCTGACGGTGCCGACGCAGCCCTCATTACTATAGGCAGAAACGCCGGTGAAGGTGCTGATCGTAAATTACCTAACGACTATTACTTATCGGATGCTGAAAAAGGTTTGATAAAAGGCATTTCGGATGCTTTCCATTCCAAAGGCAAAAAGGTTATTGTTATTTTAAACATTGGCGGCGTTATCGAAGTTGCCAGCTGGCGCGATAGTGTTGATGGGATTGTATTGGCGTGGCAACCCGGCCTGGAAGCAGGCAATGCTATAGCTGATATATTGAGCGGCAAAGTGAATCCATCCGGCAGATTGGCCACCACCTTCCCAATGGATTACCCGGATGTACCATCGGCTAAAAACTTCCCTGGTAAGGAATTCCCACTGCCCGAAGGACAAAAATTCAACCCGATGATGGGCCGTCCATCCGAAGTTACTTACGAAGAAGGCATTTATGTGGGCTACCGCTATTACGATTCGTTCAAGGTGAAACCGGCTTACGAGTTTGGCTATGGCTTATCATACACCGATTTTAAACTGAGCGATATTAAAGCAAGTTCAAAAACTTTTAACGGCAGCATCACCGTTAAAGTAACCGTGAAAAACACCGGTAAAGTAGCAGGCAAACAAGTAGTACAGCTTTATTTAAGCGCACCTAACAAAAATATAGACAAGCCCGCACAGGAATTAAAAGCTTATGCCAAAACAGGCTTACTGGCCCCCGGCCAATCGCAGTTTATGATATTTACGCTAAAACCAAGTGATTTGGCTTCGTTTTATACCGACAAAGCAGCCTGGATTGCTGATGCCGGCGATTATAAAATTAACGTTGGGGTATCATCAAGGGATATAGCAAAAACAGTTTCCTTTAAATTGGCCAGTCCGATTGTTACCGAAAAGGTACATACTTCGCTTACCCCCGAAGTAGCTATTAATGAATTGAAAAAATAAGAAAACCGCTAACTGATCTAATAGACCCGGCCCCGTAACGCGATGTTGCGGGGCTTTTTTGTGACCGCCACTCCATGTCATTTCGAACGAAGTGAGAAACCTTTACAAATAAGCCTAAGTCCCATGCATTAGTTCCATGGACGCTCGCTATGCATTGTCCGTTATAGCATGTCGTATAAGTTTTCTCACTGCGTTCGAAATGACATTTTTGATATAAGCATTAACTATCAACTGTCAACCCAATCTTCTGCAAATAAATATCAAGCTCCATATCGCCCATGCCATAAATTTTTTCTGTTTCCCAAAACTTTCTATAAATTTCCGGCCGGGTTTTAAATCCATAATTATAAATATCAAGCAGTTTTTGCTCCACATAATTTAGGCCGTTTTCATTTACCTGCAAGCGTTTTAACTGTGCTTCCAAAGCAGGTTTTAACAAATGCAGGCTACCCCAAAAATGTGTTGTATTTATATATTCTTTTAACTTTTCAGCATCCCGGCTCACATAAATAGCCCAAACCTCGGCGGCAATTACAAAATCAATTGCACTCAATTGTACACGGATGTTATCGTACAAATATTCCAGTTCCTCGCCACTCAATTCGCCCATGCCCATAAAATTTTCTTTACCCGGAAAATCCGCCGGGCAAATCAAATAAATAGCAGGTGATGAAAGGTCAGCTTGTTGTTTTAGATAATTCATCGCGCCAAGCAAATTCACCTGGCAATGTAAATCAAACTCAAACCAAAGGTTAATTTCATCATAAGGTTCGGTTAGTTTGGATAATTGATCAACCATTTTTTCCTGGTATCCATCGGGAGTTTCCGTAAAAGATTGCGTAATCCACTGTGACCGCGCCCGCCAAAAGCTGCCAGATGATATATTTTCTTCCAACGGGCCTTCTGATAGTACTTCGCGCCAAACCATGGTATCGCCGTCCAGGCCGGTTTCTTTGAAACTGAATAGTGTTGAATCGCCGTTGAGGATGTGGAGGGTATTCATGTTTTTAAGCTTAAAGCAGGAAGGTTAAAGACCAAAGCTAAGAATTTGGTGATAAATAATAGTTGAAGTGTTTTTAAATAGCGTTAGACTACCCTGAGCGCAAATGCGTGGTGTCGTTTTGGCTAAAGCCTCCTGTCGTTTTTATTTGTATCCGTCCCTTGAAAGGGACGGCAATGAATTTTGTAATTCCCGCGACTTCATATTACAACCCGCCTGTGGTTTTCAATGGACTATTGCAATGAATTTTTATTTATTGCCGTTGGTTTCAACCAACGGAATCAGTGCTCCGCAATACAAGCGGCTTTAGCCGAACGGAGTTAGCAACCGTCACCCCAGCCGGCAGGCAGGTAATCATTCTCCCAACAACGCCCTCAAACTCTCAATCGTATCCGCTTCTTCCTTGGGCTTATCATGCCGCCATCTTAAAATACGCGGGAACCTTAGCGCAATACCCGATTTATGCCTGCTTGATTTATTGATTCCCTCAAAACCAATTTCGAAAACCAATTCGGGCTTCACGGTGCGTACCGGGCCAAATTTTTCCAGCGTGTTGCGTTTTATAAAATAATCAACCTTGCCGATTTCGGCATCGGTGAGGCCGGAGTAGGCTTTGGCAAATGGCACCAGTTTATCACCATCCCAAACGGCAAAGGTATAATCGGTGTACAAGTCGGCCCGGCGGCCATGGCCTTTTTGGGCGTAGATCATCACCGCATCAACCGACAGCGGATCTATTTTCCACTTCCACCAGTCACCGCGGCGGCGGCCTACCTGGTAAGTGGCACTTTTGCGTTTCAGCATAATGCCTTCGGCTATCATGGCGCGCGATTGTTCCCTTATTGTACCTAATTCATCCCAGGTTACAAAGGGTATTAATGCCGATATGCGAAACAATTCGGGAAATGGCGTTGCCAATTGCAGTTCTTCCAGCAATAAACGGCGCTCCGATTGACTTTTGTAGCGTATATCTTCGCCATTATATTCCAGGCAATCGTAAGCTATTACGGCTACCGGGCTTTCCTCCAATATTTTTTTGTTGAGATTTTTACGGCCGATGCGGGTTTGCAGTACATTAAATGGCATGGGTGAGCCATTGGTAAAGCTCAGCAGCTCACCGTCGATCACCGTACCATCAGGCAGTGCATATAAAAAAGGATGCAGTTCGGGGAACTTATCAGTGGAAAGATCTTCGCCCCTACTCCAGATAAATATTTTGCCGTCCCGTTTGATCATCTGCGCGCGGATGCCGTCCCATTTCCATTCGGCCTGCCATTCGCTTTCATCGCCCAAAGCAATATTTAATTCCGCTGCCGATTTTTGTTTTTCGGAAGTTTCCTGTATGGGATAAGCAAGGAAAAACGGATATGGCCGCGATATATCATCCGCTGCGCCTTGTTGCTGCACCAATTCGGTATATTGGTAAGTTTCGGGCACCCAGTTACCCATAATACGATGCGTAAGCGTTGGTGCATCAAGCCCCGAAATATCTGCCAACGCTTTAATCACCAGGTTTTGCGATACACCCACACGAAAGCCGCCGGTGAGCAATTTGTTAAACACAAAACGTTCCTGGCTATCCAGCATGGCCCATGAAGCCAGCAGCCAGGCTTTCTTTTCCTCTTCTGTTTTATCGGCCAACGCGTTTATTTCGGCAATCCATTCTGTTAACGTTTTGTTGCTGCCACCCGTGTTTTGCGGCATCAGCAATGCCATAGTTTCGGCGAGGTCGCCAACTACCTGGTAGCTTTCTTCGAACAGCCAAACAGGGATATGTGATGCCTCAATTGCCCAGTTCCTAACCAAAGTTGCATTAATTTGCCGCTTGCCACGCTGGCCGGTAAATAAAGCCAGCATGTGCATCTTATCCGTATCAGGAACGGCGTTGAAATAGTCTTTTAGTACTTTAACCTTTTCGTTGGTTTTGTTGGTTTCATCTAAGGAAAGGAATAATTGGGCAAAAGCTTTCATGACATGTCCTCCCCTTCAGTATTTACCGATGCCTCACCTAAACCTTCTTTAAAAAATAAGACTTGAGAAGGTTCTTCTAACTCCCTCTCCTCTGGAGAGGGCTGGGGTGGAGTGTCATCCGCTAGAGAAACTCCGGCTGCTGCACCATCCACCTCCTCATCATCCCCATATAAGGTATGCACCTCATGGGCATCGTAGCCCCCTTCGTTCAAATACCTTGCAAAGGTGGCGGTATAACCATGGGTGAGGTAAACACTTTCACAATCGGTAGCGCTAATGGCGTTAATCAGCCCGTCCCAATCGGCATGGTCCGATAATACAAAACCCCTATCGGCAGCCCGGCGGCGCTTTGCGCCGCGGATAGCCATCCAACCCGAGCAATAGCCAAAGCTATAAGGCATAAATTTGCGCATCCAGGTGGTACCCACCGATGATGGCGGTGCTATGATAATACCTTTTCGTGCATCTTCTTTATTAGTATCTGGTGTTATTCTTTCCGTTGGATTTAGCAATATGCCGTTGCGGCGGAGAGCTTCATTCGTATTTTCAATTACACCGTGGGTATAAACTTTACCGAGCGATAAATCGAGGTTTTGCAATATCCGCTGTGCCTTGCCTAACGAATAGCCTACTAAAACAGTAGCCACGCCATTTTGCAGGTTATTGCACCACCAGTTATTAATATCATCAAACACCTGCGCCTGCGGTTTCCATTTGTAAACCGGCATGCCGAACGTACATTCCGAAATAAAATGGTGACAGCGCACCGGCTCAAACGGCGTGGATACACCGTCGTCTTCTACTTTATAATCTCCCGATACTACCCAAACCTCGCCCAAATGTTCCACTCTTATTTGCGCCGAACCGATTACATGGCCAGCAGGGTGCAGTGAAATTTCCACTCCATTTTTTATCACCTTTTCACCATAGGCAACCGTCTGCAATTGAATATCGCCCAGGCGGTACAGCAATACCTCGCGCGAAAAATGTTGGGCCAGGTAATGTTTATTGCCGGGGTAAGCATGGTCGGCATGGGCATGGGTAATCACTGCATCGTCTACCGGTTTCCATGGGTCGATGTAAAATTTCCCTTTCGCGCAGTAAATGCCTTTATCAGTAAATTCAAGCAGCGGTTTTTTTGCCATGGTTAATAGTAAACCCAGTTAATGAAAATTGGTTTTAAACAAAAAAATCCCGGCTATTGCCAGGATTTTTTTGTTTTTTTAAGATATTATTTCAACGAAACACCTGTATTCGTAAACTTATTATCCAGGTTAATATAATCTGTTAATACCTGGCCGGCTTCGCGTTTCAAAAAGTCTAAATCTTCGTTACGTGGTTTCGATTGTCCTTTTTTCAAGGCTGGTAAACCCATAGCGAGGCGGCGGGCGTTATCGTCATCGAACGATTTTTTCTCGTTGGAATCGCGCTCTTTTTTCAATTGAGCTTCATTCAAGGTAATGCTTTTTTCGGCGTCGTGCTTTTTAAAATCGGCAATATCCTCTTCCATGTATTTATAGCTGGCGCTATTGGCCATACGGGCATTGTGCAATTTGGTAAGTTGCGGTATAACGGCTCCAAAGCCGCCAACTTTCGAGTAGTCGGTTTTGGCAATTACATCAAAAGGCATAGCCGATGGTTCGGTATCTTCGCCATATTTATCCAACGGAATAACCGATGGGAATTGAATATCGGGCATTACACCTTTATGCTGAGTTGAGTTACCGGTGATGCGGTAAAACTTAGCAATGGTTAAGTTTAACTGACCAAAAACGCTTTGGCTACCGGCCGCTACTTTTTGACCACGAACTTTTATTGCTTCGGCACGCTGTGCTTGCAGGGCAGGTATCCTGTCCAAATCAATGGCATTTTGAACCGATCCTTTACCGTAAGTTTGGGTGCCAATAATTAATCCGCGACCGTAATCCTGGATTGCACCCGAAAATATTTCGGTTGCCGAGGCGCTAAATCTGTCAACCAATATCGCCAACGGGCCACTATAAGCTACTCCCGGATCTTCGTCTTTATCTATCTCAACTTTGTCTTCGGTATCCCTAACCTGTACCACCGGACCAGTTTTTATAAATAAACCGGTAAGGTCAATGGCTTCCAATAACGAACCGCCACCATTTTGGCGCATATCCATCACAATGCCGTCAACGCCATCTTTCTTCAGCGAATCAATCAGCAATTTTACATCATGTGTAGTGCTTTTGTAATTAGGATTGCCCGATTTATAATCATTAAAGTCAATATAAAAAGCAGGTACCGAAATAACGCCGATCTTCACCGTTTTACCATTGCTGATATAGGTTTTTATTTCGCGTTTTGCTGATTGATCTTTTACGATAATTTTTTCGCGTACCATTTCAACCACTTTTGGTTTGCTGGCCGCACTTGCTCCCTTGGGCAATATCTCTAACCGAACGGTAGTTCCTTTACTACCGCGAATCAACGCGATTGCATTATCAATCCTCCAGCCTACTATGTTTTGAAACTCGCCATCTTTACCTTGCGCTACGGCAACAATACGGTCATCAACACCAATCTGCTTGCTTTTATCAGCAGGGCCGCCGGCCATAACCGATTTAATAACCACATATTCGTTATCAGTATTTAACCCGGCGCCTATACCTTCCAGTTGGCGCGACATATCGATATTAAAGTTAGCCGCATTCGCGGGATTAAAATAGTTGGTATGTGGGTCGATAGCGTTGGTAAAGGCATCCATAAATAACTGGAACACATCCTGGTTATTTAATTTCTTGCCTTGATCTAATAAGTTTTGGTAGCGTTTTTTAAGCGTTTCCTTATCCTTGGCCAAATCAGGATTGGCTAACTTTAAATTCAACAGATCGTATTTTACACGCAGGCTCCAGGCATTATCCATCTCTGTTTGAGTGGCTATCCATGGCAGGTTCTCGCGGTCGTATGTAAAAGTTTCATTTTTAGTGAAGTCAAAATCCTTATCCAGCTGGGCAATAGAATAATTGATATGTTCGAAATATCTTTTCTGATACACATTAAATATATAAAACACATCGTTCAGGTTACCGCTTTTGGCATCGTCAGACAAGCTTTTGCGGTATTTTGAAAAATCAGCAATATCCGATGCCAGCAAATAGTTATGCCCTTCATCAAGCAATTTAATGTAACGATCATAAATTACTGCCGAAATAGAATCATCCAGCTCAACTCTTTTGTAATTGTATTTCGAAATAAGGGTAGCCACTGTCTGGCAAACAATACTTTGTTGGGCATCGGGCTGTATATCATTTGAGCCACTAACTTTAATAAATGGTTTTGGTGCCGGTTTGGCATGGCAGGCCAGTGCCGCGCCCAGCACTAACACTAAATAAAATTTCTTCAACATATCTTTTACGCTCTTTAAGTCGGTGATTCTATGCAACATCAATACTCGTGCCTAATCTAAATTAAATAATCCTGCTAATGTAAATAAAAAGAGACAGTGAAATACTGTCTCTTTTGTAATAAAACAATTATACAAACAAGTTTCTAATTAACGTATTTGTTTTTAAAATTATTGTGGGGGAGCGAGTCCGGAAAGTCGGAAAAGTCAGTAAAGTCCGAAAGACGGAGCTTAGCGGTTAGTTTTGTGCTTTTTAAAAACTAAATCTGTTTTTGGGTTGCGATTTAATCCGTTGATGATGCTGCAATTAACGTTATAGTATTATTCCGCATGTCATGTATTGTCCAACAAAATGTACCCCACCACTCTTTACCGTCGTCGAAATAATTTGTCCAATTGTCCGACCAGGATATTATTTCGAGAAAGTCCGCGTCTGATAGTTGTTCGACATGCAGGATTTCAGCCAAATAACGTTTGATAATTTCAGCATAAAAACGATTTTCTCCATCTATGTAAATTGGACTTGCAAACTCATCGGGCCTTTTAAATTTTAAATTATAAGGTGGGTTTAAGAGTGCTTTTGCAAATCCTTTTTTGGCGATGTGATAAATCACCAGCGTATCAGGATCATAACGGAATAAGTTGATCTTCGAACTCTGAAAATCATATCCTTCACCAATAAAATCATCAAAATCCATTTTTTTTCCCAATAATTCTTCGTTGGGATCAACTTGGATGTCAAATACCTCATTGATTACGGGATTGCGTGTTTGCATTTCTGCATTAAATCGTTCAGATAGAATTTGCATCCCCGCTTTTGCAGCATCTTTTGAAACCGCGTAAACATCGCCTGGAAGTTCATTAATATCCAGAATGACTGTGTCCAACACGACACCAATCGTCTTCAGATAATCCAAAAAAGTGGCTTGACTTGCAGTATAACTATATTCAAAAAACCTCATTTCCAATATAAATATTTAATGAATGTCCCGTATAATTCCATCTATCTCTTCTATATAACTAACAATTTTTAACGCGGAGAAACAGAGGAATCACAGAGAGCGCGGAGTTTGATTTAATATTTTACTTCTCCGTGTTCTCCGTGCCATCTCCGTATCTCCGTGTTAAAAATTAACTATGCTTTATAACCAAAGTTATTTTTTTCGGAAACATCACGACGTTATTTTTGACTTAACTCCAACCTCTACCAACTAATCCCCATATTCCAAAACATAAAGGCCCACTTATCCACCTGCCCGCTTATTACCTGCGCGGTGCTTTGGCCTGCGCCATGGCCTGCTTTGGTTTCAATGCGGATAAGCGCCGGAGCAGGTCCTTGCTGGTATTCCTGCAAACGGGCGGCAAATTTAAAGGAGTGTGCCGGTACTACCCGGTCATCATGATCGGCAGTGGTAACCATGGTGGCTGGGTATGAATTTGGCTTTAGCGCATGATAAGGCGAATAATGATACAGATAGTCAAACATATCTTTTGATTCTTCGGCCGTGCCATAGTCGTAACTCCATCCCGCACCTGCGGTAAACTGATTGTAGCGCAACATATCCATTACACCTACTGCGGGTAATGCTACCTTGCAAAGATCAGGGCGCTGGGTCATTACTGCGCCCACCAGCAGGCCACCGTTTGAGCCGCCGGATATGGCCAGGTAATCTTTCGATGTATATTTATTGCGGATTAAATATTCAGCCGCAGCAATAAAATCATCAAACACATTTTGTTTCTTCATCTTTATGCCGGCTTTATGCCATTTGCCGCCATACTCGCCACCGCCGCGCAGGTTAGACACTGCATAAATGCCGCCATGTTCAAGCAGGATAATATTTGATGTACTAAAGGCTGGGGTAAGGCTTACGTTGAAACCACCGTAACCATACAGCAGTGTGGGGTTTTTCTTATTTAATTTCATCCCTTTTTTATAGGTGATGATCATTGGGATTTTTGTTCCATCCTTTGATGCATAAAAAACCTGCTTGCTTTCGTACAAATCAGGATTAAAGTCCACGCCCGATTTTTTATAAACCGTGGATACGCCGGTGGCAATGTCCAGCTTAAAAATAGTTGGCGGATAAATGTAGCTGGTAAAAGTATAGTACGTTTCCATCTCTTCCTTTTTGCTCCCAAAGCCGCTGGCCGAACCGATGGATGGCAGGTTAATGGTGCGTTCCAGTTTGCCATCCATATCATATTGCAATATCAGCGATGTGGCATCTTTTAAATATTCGGCAAAAATTTTACCACCGCCGGTACTGGCTGTCAGCACATTCTGTGTTTGCGGGATTAAATCTTTCCAGGTAATGGCTTTAGCATCGGCGGCATCCGTGGTTACTATTTTAAAGTTGGGACTATACAGGTTGGTTAAAATGTACAGTTTACCGCCTGCATTGTCCAGTACATGGTGTTCGTTATCAAAATTATCCACCAGGTTAATTATGGGACTGTTGGGGACGTTTAAATCCTGCAAATACAATTCATTACCTGTGGTAGTATTGGCGGCTGTAATCACCAAAAAATGTTCGTCCTCGGTTAAATAGGCGCCGATATATCTCCGGGGAGTTTCATCGCCGCCAAAAATTAATTTATCACTGCTTTGGTGCGTGCCCAATTGATGATAATATAACTTATGATGCTGAGTAATGCCCGATAGCTGCGACCCGGCAGTTGGCTTATCATAACTGCTGTAATAAAAGCCATCAGTGCCATGCCATGCAATGCCGCTAAATTTTATATCGGTAAGCGTATCGCCCACTATGCTTTTGTCTGTCGTTTTTATGACGATCACTTTGCGCCAGTCGCTACCGCCTTCGGATAGTTGGTAGGCAGCCATACTGCCGTCTTTGGTAAAATTAATGCCCTGTAAGGAGGTAGTGCCGTCGGCCGAGAATTTGTTGGGATCCAAAAACACTTCAGGCACACCATCACCTACCTGCCGCCATAAAACAGACTGGCTTTGCAAACCATCGTTTTTGTAGAAATACGTGTATTTACCTTCCTTAAAGGGTGCGCTGTATTTTTCGTAGTTCCACAATTTCTCCAGGCGTTTGTATATCGAGTCGCGGTAAGGTATTTGCGACAGATAATCATAGGTCACTTTATTTTCTGCCTTCACCCAGGCTTTTGTATCCGGAGCGCGGTCATCTTCCAGCCAACGATATGGGTCGGGCACTTCGGTGCCGAAGTAGTTGTTCACGGTATCAACCTTTTTGGTTGCAGGGTAATCCAATTTTTTCGTGTTCATTTTTTGAGCAAAAGCAAAGCTGCAAAATAAAACAGCTGCAGACAAACAGATTATAGTTTTCATTTTTAGCGATGGTTTGGTTGAGCCGCTAAATATAAACTATGATTTGTAGGAATTGAGAATTATGGGATAAAAAATTGTGGGAGGGGTGCGGGGAGTCCGCGCCATGTCATTACGGGGTCCTGTTTTAATTCGGTGCGTCAACTATGAGTTGACTAAGGTGAAAAAGTACTTACAAATGAATTTATTCCCTTTTACAATAACATTTTCCCTTAGTTACTCTGTCCATGGCGAATGCAGAATCAGATCGCAATAGTCTTTTCTTTGATATCCGGGAATCATACATGCACAAATGTCGGCGTTGATGCTTCCATAGGTGGTATGTGGCTTATGTTTAAATCCATCAAAAAAGGTTGCTATCATATTCTTCTTTAACTCGTTACGCGGAAATTGTTTAACAATTTCTTCACGGATGCTGTTCGATAACTGATCGTAACCTTTGCCTATAACATCCAGGGCTGCTCCATAATTAAGCAAGGCTACTTCAGCTTCTTTGTACTCTGCAATACCGGGTGTCGTATGCAGTGCGATGGTATCCCATACCAATTGCAGTGATTGTGGCGAAACGCCATAACCACGCAGAAAATCGCGGGCGGCGTTGGCGCCATCAACTTCAAACCGTTTATCTTCGCTGCGGTAGTGCGCTGTAAGGCCCAGGTCATGAAACATGGTACTAACATACAAGAGTTCCGCATCGTACCTGAGGTTTTTTTGCTGACCGTTCAGCGATGCGAAAAGAAAGACCCGCAAGGAATGGTTGTACAAAAGTTCACTTCCATGTTCGCGCAATAACTCTGTTGCCTGGCTTGCCATTGCGCTGTCGGGGATTTTTATGCCTGCTACAATTTTACCTGTAATATTCATTTGATTAATTTTTAAATAGCTACTGTCTTAGTTGAAATACCCACGCGGTTTAAAAAGTTCATGTGACAGATACAAACAATGATATCCGCTATTTCTTTTTTTGTAAAATTGGATTGGAGTCTATCGTAAGCCTCGTCTGAAACACCATGGCTGAAAATAAATGTCACCTCCTCAACCACCTCAAGAACAATACGCTCGATGTTGGTAAACAATGGGCTCTCCTGCCAGGCAGACAAGGCGAATATCCGGCGGGATGTCTCCCCATGCCGCAACGCATCTTCCGTGTGGTAATCGATACAAAAGGCACATTTGTTTATTTGTGAAACCCTGATCTTTATAATATCTATCAGGCTTAATGAGATAGTGGATTCATGCAGGCGTTTGTCCATTCCAGACATCATATCCCAGTAAAGTGGCTCTTCTTCCCAAATATCGAGCCGGTGTTTGATTACTTTTTTCATAATAATTTATTTGTGTTTAAAGGTGAAAGATGTTCAGACTGTCCTTTGGCATCCCAAAGGAACAGCAGTATAATCATAGAAACGATAGGTAGAACAAGTGAGATCCAGAACCAGCGCCAAAAGCTAAGCCCCATTTGTTTAGCCAGGATGGCAGCTGCGAACTGGAAACAATTAATAATAGAATAGATGGTAAGGACTAATCCAATTTGTAAGAGTATCATGATTTTTTAATTTTGATGACGAAGACTTTCCTGAAGAAAAGGGTGATTTTTGGGGGCGAGCGCTTTTAGTTTGCTGAGCGAATAAAGCGCCATATAGCAGAACAAACCCACAAAGCCAATAAAAGTGGCGGCTTCGATAATGCCGATCTCACTATACCAGTGGGCCTGCGGACCAGTGGTTCCGGGCATGATCATTTGCCAATAGTCCAGCCAATGCCCAAAGATCAGCAGGATACAGGTTATTTTCATCACATCAACCTTTAGCTTAGCATCGCGCGACATTATGGCAAAAAATGGCACACAGAAATTGATCGTCATATTCAACCAAAACCAACAATTAAATTCGGGCTCCCACCGCAGGTAAAAGTAAACTGCTTCTTCCGGAAGGTTGGAGTAAAACATCAGCAGCAACTGCTCGAACCATAAATAGGTCCAGAATATCGAAAATCCGAATATGAGCACCCCTAAGGTATGCAGGTGATTTTTTGTCACCCAGGGCAGGTAGCCGGCCTCCTGTAAATAAATAACCATTAGCGTAGTTACCGTGAAACCGGTAGCTAAAAATCCTGAAAGATTATACCAGCCAAACAAGGTAGAGAACCAGTGCGCATCCAGCGACATAATGGTATCAAAAACAAATAGCGGAACGGTGAAGAAAAAAAACACCATAAACAACGCAGACAGCCTAAAGCTTTTTTTATAGTTAGCCATACCGCCGTTCCGGTCTTCATTAAACGAATATTTTACCAATAGCCCGCCTGCAATGCTATAAAGGCCAAGCAAACCGATGAGCCGGATATAAAAGAAAGGGAGATTTAAATAACCGGCTTTACCGGCAATAACAGCGTCGTAATTTACATTACCGGGGGTAGTAACGCCCTTTAGCGCCCAAAGTTTATACAAATAAGGTAAAACAGTTTGGATGCCTGCTTCATTTTTACCTGTGTGGGTAGTAAATATGCCCGCAGTGATGATAACGAGCAGCACCAGGGCTGTAGCAGGTAATATCCGGGCAAATATCTGCGGAATGCGGAGAATGGAAACAGACCAGCCGGATTGCGAAATATATTCTATTGCGCAAAAGCAAACACCGAACAAACAAACGGTGACCAGGTAATAACCCATCAGTAGTAAATTGGCAAAGGTTCGTTCGGCGTAGCCGGATAAAAAGCCATAGGTGATACCGGTTATACCGAGCGCGATCATCAGCAGGCAATAAACTTTGGCTTTCCTTTTAAAGATGAACGGTGTATCGAAATCGGAGATTGTCATGCTATTCATGTTAAGCGGTCATAATATTTTTAATGGCCGGGCTAAGGTCAACCGCGCCGGCGTATTGAAAAAGATGGGCAATTGATTCATTAACCGGTATACGCTCAGTGTCAACCACAGCCAGGTAACGATTGTCGCCTGGTTTAAGGCTTAAAACCTTTGGTGCGTTAATTGGGGATAAACAGCCCGCAACAAACAGGGTAAGCAATAACATCAGGACGTTAAGCAGCACTGTTTTCCAATTTGCCTGCGGCTCAAGTAAATAATAGCCCAAACAGGTAAGCCCCATACCGCCCATGCAACCAAATCGGAGAATGGCCTGCCCCAACCGAAGGTATTTTATCCCGAGTTTGGTTTCAATGCCGGGAATGGGTTGCGATGCATATATTTCGCGAATAATAATATGATGCTGCTGAAGGGTATCGATACCCGCAATTATATCTTCCGGGTTCTCAAAATGCAGCAGTGTTAATTGATTTTTCATGTTTATTTCTTACACAAAATTAAGATGCATTTGCGCGCTAAAACAGACACAGTTTTTCACTAAAAAACCAGATCAGTTGATTATTTTTGCTTCGGTTATGAAAAATGAATATGCATTGTTTCGTTATGAGGAGGTGGCTGCTAAGGTTACCGGCATCATTAAAAACCTCGATCTCAGTACAGGTGACCGGGTGCCTTCTGTGCGGCAGGTTAGTGAAGAACTCCAGGTGAGCATGGCTACGGTATTTCAGGCTTATCATTTGTTAGAGGCTAAAGGATTGATCATATCCCGGCCCAGGTCAGGTTATTTTGTTAATGCTACTGTAAAAAACACCCAGGTACAGAAACCGGCTGGAAAATATATTCCACTTCCCAGCCATGTGACCTTAAATAGCATGATAGCCAATATGATAAAGAATGTGAGAGGGTTTGGTGTGGTTAATTTTTCAATTGTAGCGCCGGTTAATGAGTTGCTGCCAATCTCCCGCATGAGTAAAGCCGTACGCGACACCTTAAAGGACCCTGCTGGTGACAGTTTTCAATATCCGTTAATTGAAGGCCATCCCCGGCTGGTGAAACAAATTGTGCGGCAAACTTTTGATTGGGGAACGGGCCTGGCTACCGATGAAGTTTTGGTGACCAATGGGTGCATAGAAGCTATTAATCTTTGCCTGGATGCTGTCGCAAAACCCGGCGATATCATTTTAGTGGAATCTCCCACTCCTTATGGCATTCTCCAATGCCTGGAAAGCCGAAACTTGCTGGCCCTCGAAATTATAACACATCCGGATACCGGCCTGGATCTTGATCAATTAGCGCGGGCCATTCAACAGCATCAAATAGCTGCTTGTGTGGTTACCACTATCTGCAATTCGCCAATAGGCTGTTCGATGTCGCGGGAAAATATTATTCGCCTGGTCCAATTGTTAAGTCAGCATAATATTCCACTTATTGAAGATGATGCTTTAGGCGACCTGAGTTTTAGCCATCCGCGCCCGCTACCCGCCAAAGCCTTCGATAAAGCCAACAACGTGCTGTATTGTACTTCTTTTTCCAAAACATTAGGTTCCGGCTTCCGCATCGGCTGGGTTTCGGGCGGGCGTTATCATGAGCAGATCAAACGACTCAAGTATATTTCTAATTTTTTTACGAATGGTATTTTGCAGGATGCGATAGGGCGTTTTTTAGAAACGGGCTTATATAATGGTCACGTAAAAAAAATGAAAACGGCCTTACAACAAAACTTGGCCCGTTATATGGACTCCATCAATCGCCATTTCCCGGATGAGGTTAAAATTGCTGCACCTAAGGGGGGATTCAGCATCTGGCTGGAGTTGCCTGCTTATATGGATGGCTGGGAATTGCACCGCCGCGCACTTCAGGAAGGTATCGGCATATCTCCCGGCCAGATATTTTCTACGTCGTCACAATACAACAATTATATCCGGATAAATTATTGCCCGATGTGGAATATGAAAATAGACAGGTACCTGGCGAAATTAGCTGCGCTGATCAAAAAATATAAATCTATACCACAATTAACGCCAAATTGATCCGGTACCTTATGTTAAACGAGAAAACTTTACGAAATTCCAGTGCTGCCATACCTAAACGCCATGCATTGCTCGCAATACATGGCGTTTAAAATTTAGCCCGGCTTCCGGGTGGTGTTGATACCGGGTGGATGCGCTGTAACTGATGACTCAATAACTATTCTTCCACAATCTCGCTATTCGGCGTACTTAACTCCGGAACTTCGTGTTTAAAATAACGTTTCTGAAAAATCAATATGGTTATTACACCTACCGATATAGCCGAATCGGCCAGGTTAAATATCGGCTCGAAGAATTCGAAATGCTGCCCGTGCCAGCCAGGAAACCAGGCCGGGTATGTGCCTGTAAATAATGGAAAATAAAACATATCAACTACACGGCCTTCAAAAATGCCGCCGTGCTGGTATATCAGTCCATAAAAGGTTGAGTCGATAATGTTACCCAGCGCGCCGGCAAAAATAAGTGCAACGCACATAATTAAACCCCGGTGATGTTTATGCTGTATCAGATAAACCAACCCATAGCCAATGCCCCCAACTGCCGCAATGCGGAATAGTGTTAGTATCAACTTACCTCCGCGCCCCCCCAATTCCCAGCCGAAAGCCATGCCATTATTTTCGGTATATTTTAGCATACCCCGCTCGCCCAGAAAATGAATTTCCTGGTTAAATTCCATGTGCGTGCGTACCCAGGTTTTAATTAGCTGGTCAACAACAATAATTATTAAAGCAACCAAAAACGGTTTCAAATAAACAGCCTTCATTTATTGCTTCAATTTGGCTTCCATGCTAAGGGTAGTATGCGGCACGGCGCGCAAACGCTCCTTTGGTATCAGTTTACCGGTTTCGCGGCAAACACCGTAAGTTTTATTTTCAATACGTACCAAAGCAGCTTCTAACTGCTCGATAAATTTTTTCTGACGGGCGGCCAATTGGTTTATCTGCTCTTTTTCGAGCGTAGCTGAACCGTCTTCTAATGTTTTATACGTACCCGCTGTATCGTCTGTACCATTAGCATTCGGCGAGCTTAGCGATGTTGCAAGCGCATTCAGTTCCTCTTTTGCGCTGCGTAGTTTATCGAGAATCAACCCCTTAAATTCCTGCAGGTCTGATTCAGAGTACCTGGTTTTTTCGTTTTCTTGTTTCATTTAAATTTTACTAATAGCAATCAAAATATCAATACCGTCTATTGTAACCTGTTCACCTTCATTTAGTTCTTTTTCAAACACTATACTATCCGCCAAAATTTCGGCGCAAATATAGGATAAATTATTATTCACCGCTTCGCCGATAATAGGATGATCAGTTATGCTTACGTTAATTCTGTCGGTAACTTCAAAGCCGTTAGACTTACGCATGTTTTGTACACGGTTTACAAACTCGCGCGCAATGCCTTCCTGTTTCAATTCGCTGGTAAGGGTAACATCTAAAGCGACAGTTAGTTTTCCTAAATTTGCAACCTGCCATCCCGGAACATCTTCAGCTATAATTTCAACATCGGTAATGCTGATCAAATGCTGGGTTACCAACAACAATTCGCCGTCGTTTTCCAGTTTAGCAATATCTTCCTGACTCAGGTTAACGATATTTTCGGCAACTGCCTTCATATCCTTACCCACCTTGGCGCCCAGTGCTTTAAAGTTTGGTTTTATCTTCTTTTTTACAAACCCGGCGGTATCGGTAATATATTCAATACCTTTTATGTTGGTTTCAGATAATATCAAATCTTTAACCTGCTCTATCTGGTGCTCAAAGTTTTTATTCAGTATGGGCAATAATATCCTGCTCAATGGCTGCCTTACGTTTAGGCTTAGTTTTTTACGTAATCCTAATACTAACGAAGATATTTCCTGCGCCAGTTGCATGCGCTCTTCCAGTTCTGTATTAACCAAACCGGCGTTATATTCGGGGAAGTAAGCCAGGTGGACAGACTCAAAACCTTCTTTATGCGTCACTTTATTCAGATCGGTATACAACCGATCTGCAAAGAATGGCGCGATGGGCGACATTAGCTTGGCGATGGTAACCAAACAGGTATACAACGTTTGATACGCCGAAAGCTTATCTGCCGAGTCGTCTGATCGCCAAAAACGACGACGGCTCAGGCGTACATACCAGTTGCTTAGGTGTGCATCAACAAATTCCTGTATGGCCCGTGCAGCTTTGGTAGGCTCAAAATCGGCATAAAAACCATCCACATCCCGGCTCAGGGTATTCAGCAGGGATATAATCCACTGGTCAATCTCGGGTCGGTCGGTTATGGCTATTTCGGGTTCGTTATATCTAAACTTGTCGATATTGGCATATAGCACAAAAAAGCTGTAAGTATTGTATAAAGTACCAAAGAACTTACGGCGAACCTCGTCGATGCCTTCTTCGTTAAATTTCAGGTTATCCCATGGCGCTGCATTGCTGATCATGTACCAGCGTGGGGCATCGGCGCCAAATTTTTCGATGGTCATAAACGGATCAACACCATTGCCCAAACGTTTGGACATTTTGTTGCCATTTTTATCGAGCACCAAACCGTTAGAGATCACATTTTTAAACGCAACGCCTCCGTTGCCCACTTTAGCATTTACCGCTTTCACCTCGTCGCTGGCTTCGCTTAGCATCACCGCAATGGCATGTAAAGTAAAAAACCACCCACGGGTTTGGTCAACACCTTCAGCAATAAAATCGGCAGGGTATGCTTTGGTAAATTCTTCTTTATTTTCGAAAGGGAAATGCCATTGTGCGTAAGGCATGGCGCCGCTGTCAAACCAAACGTCAATTAAGTCTGGCTCGCGGTACATGGGTTTCCCGGTTGCCGACACCAGTACCACGTCATCTACATAGGGGCGGTGCAAATCAAATTCCGAATGATCGAGTGATGAAAGTATGGTTGTATCTTTCTCCAGTTCACTGGCCGACAATGCACCACTTGCAATTGCTGCCGCCATTGCTTCCTTTAGCTCGGCAATAGATCCGATACATCGCTCCTCTCCTCCATTTTCAGCTCTCCATATTGGCAACGGCGTACCCCAATAACGTGAACGCGAAAGGTTCCAGTCTACCAAATTTTCAAGCCAGTTACCAAAGCGGCCTGTTCCGGTCGATTCGGGTTTCCAGTTGATGGTTTTATTCAGTTCAACCAATTTATCTTTTACGGCGGTGGTTTTTAT
>JABDBM010000024.1 GCA_013288685.1 Bacteroidota bacterium
AAAGACGGATTTGCGTTAAGCGTTAATAACAGTACCAACGCAGATTCTGTTAATATTCATATCACTTTAAGTGCTGCTTCTTTTGATACAGAAAAAAATAATGTTTTCTGTTTAATAGTGCAAGCAGAGGGCAAGGTTTATTACGCATCAACGTTTCAGCTGAAAAATATCAGTAACAAAATCAGTTTCAGCACCCGGCAATGTCCGGCCGGTATCATCCAGATCGTTTTATGTACCGCAGACGGTGTCCCCCTAAATGAAAGGGTCGTATTTCTGAAAAACGCAGACTCATTGAAAATAGCTGCTTTTCCCTTAACCGGGCAGCATCAAACACGCATGAGCATGCCGTTAAGTATTCAGGTTTCAGATCCGCAGGGGGCTCCTGCGCAGGGAAACTTTTCGGTAGCAGTCGCGAGTCAGAATGGATAAAATGACGATGATGATCAGAATAACCTGCTGACCACCCTGTTGCTCAAATCTGATTTAAGAGGTAATATCGAGCAACCCGGCTATTATTTTTCAAATACAAGCGATGCAGCAGAAAGTCTGGATATGCTGATGTTAACCCAGGGTTACCGGAAACTGGATTGGAAAAGGACGCTATCCGGTCAGCCTTTAATAACACAGTTCCCTGCAGAGCATGCCCTTGTTTTAAATGGTTTATTAAAAACCGTTGAACACGAATCCGTAGTAAACGGTAGGGTAAAATTAGTTTTGGCCGGACTGCCGCCGGAAACAGTTGTTACCGATAGAAACGGAGTTTTTAATTTTAATAACCTTGATTTTTTCGGTCATCGTCAGGTTTCCCTGTATGCAGAAAGACAAACCGGAGAAAAGGATGTGGTTATCTGGATTCACTCATCAGGAAGTACACCGCCGGTTCAAAGGATGAACTACAGTGAGCAAAAATATGGTCATGCCGGTATTTTTAAAGCGGGCTTTTTAGACAGCGCTGAAAAGGTATTTGCAGCCATCCGCAAACCCGATATCTTTAAAGATGGCGAAGTGCTGAGCGGCGTTTCCATAAAAGACAGAATGGAAAATAACTCAGTAAACTCTTGGGAACTCGTAACGCCGGTACCGTATCCGGATAATAAGTTTGTTTTAGGCGAATATTCTGATTACGATGTTGCCGGCTATACTGTCGCCGAACAATTCTATAATCCCCGATATGATGTTATAAAGTTAAAGGGCAAAGATCTCCGAACCACCCTGTACTGGAACCCCTTGTTAATTACAGATAAGGATGGAAAAGCATCTTTTGAGTATGTCAATTCCGATAGGAAAGGAAAATACCGGGTGACCATCGAAGGTATAGACAGTTACGGACACTTGGGGCGAAAGGTCTTTTTTACCAGGTACAGTAATGTTTGATTTTTGCATTTTCTGATTTGATAATCGCAGTTCGCGGGATTTGTCCTAAGGTAATTTTGTGAAGGCAAAATGCCGGACAAATTAATACTATAATCACATGAAAAAAATTTATGCAATCGCGGCAACAGGAATCATTGCCGCCTTGTGCGCCTTTAAACCCGCAGCACCCGGAACGTGGGCAGTAGATAAGAACCATGCAAAAATCGGCTTCACCATCACCCACAACATGACGAGCGATGTCGACGGTAACTTCAAATCCTTCGATGCAACCATTACCACAAGCGGTGACGATTTTTCAGGCTCGGTATTCGACTTCAGCGCAGATGCTGCAAGTATTAACACGGATAACGAACACCGCGACAAACAGGTGCGCAGCGCAGACTTTCTGGATGTGGAAAAATATCCGAAACTGGTGTTCAAGAGCACTTCTGTGAAAAAGAAAAACGGAGGAAATTATGAGATCACCGGCAACCTGACTCTTCACGGCATAACAAAAAAGGAAACCTTTAATGCCCTTGTTAGGATACCCCCTGCGGCTGTCGGACTGACCAAAACCGTAGCCGGGTTCAAAGTTACCGGGGAAATCAAACGCTCGGATTTCGGTATCGGTGGGGCATTCGCCAATATCATGCTCGGTGATGAGATCACGATCACCGCCAATGGTGAATTCACCAAAAGTTAAACAGCTTAGATTTATATTAATAATGCTGTGGCGTTCTGCCACAGCATTTACTTCTACCATGTCTGATGCATATAGATGCCTTTCCCGTACTGAATAATTATACTTACCTGAATACTGCCAATTCAGGTATTTTATCGCGTGATATTGCTGACTGGCGGCGCGATCATGACGACCGTTTCCTCGAAGGCGGCAGTCAGTTCCGCCTGAAACGGGATGAGTTTTTTTTAGCCGGAAGAAACGCGCTGGCTGCAATTTTTTATGCCGATCCTTCACATACCTTTCTGGTGCCAAATTTTTCTCATGGCTTCAATACCGTGCTGAACGGGCTGGAAGGCCGGAAAAGCTTTGTATTGCTGAAGGATGATTATCCATCCGTAAACTATGCGGTTGCCGCCCGCGGCCATTTATGTATTTATACCGATCCGGATGAATTGATAGAGGAAAATCTGCTTCGTACAGTACAACACTACAGGCCGGAGGTACTGGCGCTGAGTTTAGTACAGTACCATACCGGCATCATGGTTGACCTCCATTTTATACGTCAGCTTAAAAAGGACTTCCCCGAACTGTTGATCATCGCCGACGGCACCCAACTTTGCGGCACCGGCCCTTTTGATTTTAAAAACTCAGGGATCGATATACTAATTTCCAGCGGCTATAAATGGATGCTGGGCGGTTACGGTAACGCCTTTGTGCTGCTGAGTGGGTATGCAGCAGAATTTTTGTACAAGGGGTATAAGTCATTTGCTTTGCCCCCCGAATCTTTTCTGAAAGGGCGCGGTACGCTGTCCCTGATCTTTGAACCGGGGCACCTGGATACACTGAGTTTCGGTACGCTGTTCAAATCACTGGAGCTTTTAAAAGGAATGGGTATGGAAGCTGTTTCAGAAAGGATCACTGACTTGGGTGCAAAAGCCCGTTTGGCTTTTGAAGAGCGCGGCCTGTTGAGCCAGGCGGTCGTTAACCGCAAGGTTCATTCTTCCATATTTAACCTGAATTTAGAGGCCGGTATTTTGGAAAAGCTTGAGGATAACGGCATCATCGTTACATCCCGTGGCAGCGGCGTCAGGGTATCATTTCATTTTTATAACACCCGGGAGGACCTTGCAAAACTGCTCCGCGTAATCGACCGCACAACCTGAATATGGATATCGTACATTTTCAAAATAACAGTTCAGACGAAAGACCGCGTATACTGGTGTGTGGCGCTACCGGAAGACAGGGAGGCGCGATCACCAAATGGCTTTCCGGTGCCGAAGGGCATCCGGTCGCGGCGCTCACCAGTGATGCCGGCTCACCTGCCGAGGTCTCAAAAAGATTAAAAAATGGAAGCAATGAACGCTCAAATAGAGAACCGCCCCATCTTTAATTTTATCAATAAAAATCAACAGGTTTGCTTGCAATTGCATCTGATAATTTCGTATATTTGGATATAAACGTTCTAAAACAACATCAAATTGATCTAAAGAATTCGGTATACTGTTCGGTATATGTCTTAAATTTAATGACATGACATATTGATAATAAGCGCTTTATCTAAATAAATTGCGATCCCAGCGGGATCACAGAGTGGTCGCCAAACCATCTCAAATCAAAAAGCCACTTGAAAAAGTGGCTTTTTTTGTTAAAAAACCCACTTTCGCTTTTGGGTGTGGCCCCGGTAACTTTTTTACAATAGCTTCAATATTTCGACACCGGTTTCATATTGGATGATTATACTGTTATTCATTCGCGTTCCTAATCAAGTAGCCGGTCCTGCATCCCCCAAAGGGGGTATTGACACAAGTCGGGTCGGGGGCTACCTTTGCTCCATTAGCGTTCAGGCCACTGCAAAGCCCAGTGTATCAATCCCGTTCAGCTCATAATGTTTTCCTTTTTTAGTTTCACAAAAAGGAAAACGTTAATAATTTTTCAATGTTAGCCGATACTTTTTTATGATACTGTCGCGTACACATCTCTTTTCTTGTAACACCGCTCATATACCAATCCGGCCTACCGTGTATGCGGGCATCGGGCGGGCCGGCAGATTTGTTATACTTACCATAATGGGCATTATAATGATTGCTTTTAACGCCGCCGGGTACACCGTAAAAGCTACGTCTGTAACCTCCACTGCCGGAGTTAACGGACTTGGGAGCTCGCCTGTTGCGTTTGCTTCAACAAACTATGCCGTATACGGTTTCCGGTTAATAGCTAGCGGAATCCCTTTAGGTTCGGGTACTATAACCTCCATCACTATAGGGCAAAATGGTACCACAACAAGCTATAATAACACTTATTTCACCACTGCTTACTTATATAGCTCGGCCAGCTCCACTTTCACGCTTGGAAGCGCCACCCTGCTCTCCACACAAGCATCCGGCGCTTCCACCAGCATCACGTTTTCCGGGCTTAGCCTGGCAATGTCCAACCTTACAACCTCGGCATACCTTTTCGTTGTTTTAAGCGATAATTTAGGTAATACATCTGCCAGCACTTTCTCACTGTATGTCAGTGGCTTTACCTACTCGGCCACAATAGGCACAACTCCCGCATTATCTAATACAGGGACTTATTATGGCCCATCGTACACCTTTGGCAACATTACACTGGGCGCTGCCACTTCTACCGGCCTGGCAGCTTCATTAGCTGGCAGCCAAACACAAACTGGTATCCTGGGTTTCTCCGTATCCAGTATAGGCACAGCGGCAACCATCAGCCAGGTATCTTTAAGCGCAGCTATCTCCCCTTCGGCTACTATCGGCAGTTTTTTTTCAGGTGTTACCATTTACGAAAACGCCACCAACAGCCTTACGGGCGCAACACAGCTTACAGGCGCCGTTGTAGGGTCGCTCTCCGGCACTACCTTTACGATATCGGGCCTATCGCAGGCATTGGCTGCAGGCGGCACGGATTATTTTTTCATCAAAGCAAACTACACGCCGCCGGGCTCTGGCAGTTACACTTTTCAATTGAGCACAAACAGTGTTGCGCTTTCATCACCATCGGCAACCGTTACCGGCGGCGGGCCAATCAATGGAACTTCCTATATATTGATGCCGGCTCCCGCTTTAAGCTATACCAGCACTAACTATTACACCGTAGGCAGTGCTGCGTCGTTAACGCCAACGTCAACCGGGGGGGCGGTTTCGGCACTGAGCTATGGTGCCGGTACGTCTCTAACGGCAACCGGACTTAATCAGCCCCAGGGCATGGGATTTGACGCCGCGGGTAACCTGTATGTAGCCGATTACGGTGCCGGAACGATTATGAAATATAATGGTGTCGCCGGCGCTCCAACTACATTTATTTCCGGGCTCACCGATCCCACCGACATTGCGTTCGATGCCTCGGGGAATGCTTACGTATCCACCGCTGGAGGTTATATTTACAAGTTTAACTCATCCGGCGGTAGCCAGACTACCCTGGTTACCGGCACTACTCCCCCTCCGAGTCCCGGACTGGCTTACGCTTATGACCTGGTTGTAGACGCTTCGAACAATGTGTTTTACGTCGATAATATGGGTTTCGCCGTTTTCGAATATGTTGCGAGCACGGCTACGACAACCCGGCTGATTTATCAACACGGTCTTGACCCGAATGCAAATTACATATATGGGCCGCAAGGTGTGAGCGTGGATGCGGCCGGGAATATTTATGCAATGGCCACCTGGTTTGGGTCAATAGCCGAATACACCTCTGCCGGCGTTTTTAGCGCCCCGTTGGTGACAGGTATACCTTCGTCCAGCGGATCTAATTATGATGGCTATTATATGGATGGCGGCGGAAACTTTTACGTGGCTGATGGAACAACGGGTTTTGCGTATGTATATAATTCGGCCGGTACAGCCGTTGCTTCCATCAGCGGCCTTACAGACACCCGCGGTACAGTAACCGATAGTCACGGAAACCTGTTTATATCAGACTTTACTAATAATACCATTACGGAATACCCCATTAACAGCGGGTACACAGTAAACTTTGCAGCAGGGACTACAACACTTCCGCCGGGCATAAAATTTAACAGCAGTACCGGTACATTCAGCGGTACGCCGGTTTCGGCATTTTCCGGCAGCTATACGGTTACGGCCATTAACGGCGGTGGAAGCTATAGCTGCGGCAGCTTTACCATCAATTGTGGGTATCCCCCGGCAATAAGCTACCTTTCGCCGGGGACTTATGCTGAAAACGCGGCCGCAAGCCTGAGCCCGTCCAACTCCGGCAATGCAGCAACGGGCTGGTCGGTATCGCCGGCATTGCCTGCAGGGCTGTCTATTAATAGTTCAAGCGGTCTTATTTCGGGCACAACATCATCAAGCGTTACCAGCGGGCCAACAGTTTATACCGTAACCGCCACTAACCAGTATGGCAGCGGCACCTGCAATGTGCTGATCACGGTTTATGGCGCGCCGGTTATCAACTACCCTCAGTCCTCCTATTCGCTCACCGTCAATGTACCTGTATCGCCATCCATAGCTGTTGCCAATACAGGCGGAAGTATTATTGCGCAAAGTTATGGTTCGATGACAACCGTGCTGGGGCCCAGCAGCACTCCGCCACCGACTGACCCTGTGGGATTAACAACTGACGCAGGCGGCAACATTTGGCTAACTAATGATGATTATATCAGAAAATTTAGCCCTTCGGGAACAGAAACCGACTATAGTTGGGGAATTGTATATCCTGAAGGAATTGTGACCGATGCATTGGGGAATGTTTTTGTATTGGATAGACAAGGTAAAATTTACAAATACACGGCTGCCACGGGAACTGTCGCCACTTTTGCGGCCGAGGCATCAAATTCTTCGCAGCTGTGTGTCGGACTTGCCCTGGACCCTACCGGAAACTATCTTTATTTTACCGACACCGGGGACCGGGCAATTTTCAGATGCCCGATTAGCACGGGTATTTCCGCTTCATTTATACAAACCCATAGCATTGGGGCCAACTTTCCACAAGGCCTGCAAGTAGACGCGGCCGGGGATATTTATTTGGTTGACCAGAGCAGCGGAAACTTGCTGGAATATAATGCGGCCGGTGTCTTTCTGCAAACATTAATAACAGGTTTATCGAATCCATCGGCATTATATATCGATAAATATGGTTATATCTACATAGGCGGGAACGGCCCCCTGGGCAAATATAGCTTTAATGGCACCTCTGTTTACTCATTCGTATTTGGTAGTAGTGCCGCCGGCTTAACTGTGGACGCATCAGGTAATTTATATGTTTCCGATAATGCGAGCTTTCGTTTAGATAAGTTTTCACCTATAAATTATGTACTTAGTGGTGGTTCGCTGCCTGCAGGCATCAGCTTTGACCCCGCTACCGGCACCTTCAGCGGCACACCTACCGTCGCCTTCAGCGCTATTACTTTTACCATTACAGCTTATGGTATGGGCTCCACATCTTCTTCCACAACAGTTACACTATCCTGCAGCTACTCATACGATTGGGTAGGTACCACCAGCAGCGATTGGAATGTAACCAGCAACTGGAAATCGCTCACGGTGCCCGGCAGCGGGCTTACGGCTTACATTAGCGTTAATTATCCCTTCACCAACCAGCCCACAGTAGGCCTTAGCGGCGGTTCAACCGTTAATGTTGGCGCCATACAGATAGGCAACAGCGGTGGACAAGCGGCAACGCTTACCGTAAACAGCGGCTATACGCTGGCAGTTACAGGCAACATCACCAAACAAAGCGATGCCAATTCGCTGCAAAGTTATGCGGGAAGTTCAAGCCTTGCCGGGGCAGGAACTGTTACAGCCGCCAACGTGGTGGTAAACGGCTCAACAGCCCTGGCAGCGGCTTATACCGAAACATTTTCCTCGTCAGCAGGCAGCCTGAAGCTTTCGGGTACGGTAAAACTCAGTTCAGGCTTTTCTACCCACGCTCAAAATACCACTTTTAATGTTACGGGTGGTGTTACTTCAGCAACTACAGCGCTCAGCACCAGCAATTCGGTCGGGGCAACCTCCAGCTTTGGGGTAAGTTCGGGCACTTTGCAGCTTGCTGCTGCATCGCCGCTATCCGGTTTATCCGCCGCAGGTACAAACGTGGTCAGCTTCAACAACGCCGGCGCAACCATCGAGTATTCCGGTGCGGCCCAAACATTTTATACCGACGCTGCGGTGGCTAACCTTTCAACTACCATTAATTACCAGAGTATTAAATTTTCGGGTACAGGTATTAAGTCGCCTGCGAGCGGCGGTGGAAACCTCAATATAGCAGGCAACTTTACCAATGTAATGGCTAACGATGCGGCAGATTATCCGCTGCTCACCGGAACGCCGATGTATTTTAACGGCGCGGGCGCGCAAAACATTTACGCCGGCAGCGGTAATGGTTCGGTTTTCAGTAATATCACATTTAATGGAGCGGGCGCTACCACCATTCAATCGGGCATGGCCTACGTTAACAGTGCCGGTATGCTTACCATGTCGGGCACGGCAACGCTAAATGCAAACGGCAATCTTACGCTCATGTCCGATGCCAGTGGCTGTGCCGCCATCGCGCCCATAACTTCCGGAACCCCTATTAGCGGCACCGTGAATGTGCAACGCTATGTTTCCGCCAAAAGAGGGTACCGGCTCCTTTCGTCGCCGGTTTACGCCGGAACCGTTAGCGGCAACAAAGTTTATAGCATTAACTATTTAATTGGCAGCCTGTATCTAACTGGCAGCGGTGGAACAGGCGGATTATTCAACGCTGCGGGAAACCCTACGCTGTATTTGTTCGACGAAGGCTTCGTGCCGCAGTACTCTTCTTTTTACAACAGTAATTTTTTGGGAATAAAAACGCTGAGCAGCGGTGGCGGTACATCGCCATCCTATTCCTTCGATACCAATACTGCGGGCATTTCCAGCGGTAACATACTGGTTGCTAATGGTTATTATTGCTTTTACCGCGGAAGCCTTATCACTGAAACTACCGCTCAGCTCACGAATCCGAATTTTGCAGGGGTAATGCCGGCCACGCTAACGGCCTCGGGCAACTTAAACCAGGGGCAAATCGTTTTTAAAGACTGGTACACCCCTGCTTCAAATTACCTGGGCGCTGCCAGCCAGCATTTTAACCTGGTGGGCAACCCCTACCCCTGCGCAATTGATTTAAGCACAATTCAAAGCAGCTCGACCACTACGGGCATTTACGCAACAGCCTACAATGGCGTTTCAAACACCGGCATCATTAATTTTATCTATGAGCTTAACCCGTCCACCAACAACTATGGCGTTTACACCGTAAACGGGGGTGCCACTTATCCCCCTACTAACGGTGCGTCGCAATATATTGGCAGCGGGCAAGGCTTTTTGGTTGTAAGCTACGGCGTAAATTCCTCGCAGTTAATTTTTAACGAAAGTGCGAAAGCAACATCGACACATGCCAATGCAGAGGGTTTGATGACCACCAGACTACCCAGTGTTGCGGGGACAAATAAACCGGCACCCTACCCGCTTTTAAAGTTAACTATGAGCCTGGACTCCATCAATAACGAAGAAATTTTGCTTGCATTTAATCCGGACGCAAAAAAAAGTTATGTAATTAATGAGGATGCGCCCCACAAAAAAGGCGCAGGGCTTATCGGTTTCTCAAGCATATCGGGTGATAGTGTACTGATGTCGATCAATGCGATGCCGCTGCAACAAAGCCAGGCCATTCCGCTGGCTGTTTACGCTGCAAGCGATGGCTTGTACACGCTCAGCTTGTCGCAGTTGAATGCCTTACCCCTGCTCTATGATATATGGCTAAAAGACGCATATAGGAAAGACTCGCTGGATACAAAGCACAACCCGGTGTACAGTTTCGATGTCAGTAATGCAGATGTCAATAGCTATGGCACTGGGAGGTTTACGCTGGTGATCCGGCAAAACCCAACCCTGATGGTGCACCTGCTAAGTTTCGCGGCGCACAATTCGCCGACCGGGAACAATGTACTATGGTCTACAGAAAACGAAGCAAACTACACCCATTTCGCCGTTCAGCGCAGTACGGACAATGGTAAAACATTCATTACGCTTGACAGCCTGGTGTCCAGCTTCCTCGGAGGCTATCATTACCTCGACGCGCAGCCGTTACCCGGTGCCAACAGCTATCGTTTGCAAATGACAGACCTAAACGGCGATGTAAGCTATTCAACCGTTGTAACCATTATGTATAAAAATACCGGCAGCACCATAACACTTAACCATGTGATGCTTTATCCTAATCCAACTAAAGCGCAGATCAACCTAAAGATAAATGTTGCCGAAAGTAACGGCACTGCGCAGACGCCAAATTATCGTATACAGGTTGTCAACAACCTGGGCGTAATTGTTAAAACTGTAAGTTCTGCCGACGCAACCTGGCAGTCGGATGTGAGCACATTAACGCCGGGTGTATACTTTATAAGTGTAACCGACGGAAATACGAACTCGTTGATAGGGAAAAGCTCGTTTGTAAAATTGTAGGTTTTTGCTTTGTTCTTCCTTTCCAATCTCTTTTTTAAGGATTTTCAAGACTCACCATTATACTATGCGAACAAAACCACTTGAGAATTGTCCAGGCAGAAATAAAATCCCCTCTCTAAGCTTAGAGAGGGGGTTTTCGGCTATCACTATCTCAATTTTCAACCCAGCAAATAGGGTTTGGCTTTATACGTTTCCCATAAAAATTCGCCAAACAGGGTGTTGGCCCAGGCAAACCACTTACGGGTAAACTTGCCCGCGTCATCTTTGTTAAACGATTCATGCATAAAACCGGTACCTGCATTGCTGCTTTTCAGCATATCAATACATAATTTTATTTCCTTATCATCGCTGCTGGTTAGGCCACGCATAGTGATACCCAGCGGCCATATCATATCTTTACCGGCATGTGGCCCGCCAATGCCCTCACCGGCCTTTCCTTTAAAAAAGAAAGGATTATTTAAAGAAAGCAACATTTTCCGTGTGTTTTGGTAAATCGGATCTGCTTTTGAAAGAGCATTCAAATAGGGCAAACCTAATAAACTCGGCACATTGGCATCGTCCATCAAATTATAACTGCCGTAGCCATTCACTTCGTAAGCATAAATTTTCCCATAATGGGAATGATTAATAATAGCATGTTTTTTTAACGCCGCCTCAACCTCGATAGCCAGGGCCATTAGTTCGGCAGATAAATGATCGTCCTTGCTAATCTTCTTTACCATTTCTGCTGCTTGTTTTAAACTCACAACTGCAAAAAAATTAGATGGCACCAGGTACATATAAATAGTGGCATCGTCACTTGGCCTAAATGCCGAGCAAATTAAACCTACTGGCTTCACAGGGTAACCGTAGCCATTCATAGGCACCCCATCAGTAGCCCATGAGGTATTCCGCTGAAAGCTATAAGGCCCCTGGTTCTCTTTTCTTTGCTGCTCTTTAAATGTTTTTAGGGTAAGTTGAATAGCTTTTTTCCAGTTTTCATCAAACGGTGTGGTATCACCGGTTAGTTGCCAGTAACGATGAGCTAAGCGTATAGGATAGCATAAAGAGTCTATCTCCCATTTCCTTTCGTGCAGGCCGGGTTTCATATCGGTAACATCGTTTTTCCATTCGCTTATTTTGGCGGGATCATCATAAAATGCGTTGGCGTAAGGATCGCGTAAAACACAAATCGCCTGACGGTTTATAACACCGGCGATTAACTGCTGCAGATTTTTATCTTTATTAATAAAATGCAGATACGGCCAAACCTGGGCGCTACTATCGCGCAACCACATGGCGTCAATATCGCCGGTGATCACATAGGTATCAGGCTTATTCCCCTTAACACTAAAGGTAACGGTGGTATCCAGCGTATTGGGGAAACAATTAGCAAAAAGCCATCCCAATTGTTTGTCTTTAACGTGCGATTGAAACTCAATTATGGCGTCTTCAATAGCCTGGCTGTTAAACTTACGTTTATCGGGCTGCGTTCTTACCACCGGATATTCCGCGTTGGCAAAAGAAGGTAATTTCGCCAGTATTAGGCCAGTACCTATTATCGTTGTTTTTTTTATAAATGTGCCCCTGTTCATTAATGGTGTATTTATTGATGTAAATGTAGCTGACCAAAGAAACACATTTAAACCAATATTTACATCGTAACGCGCTCAAATTTTCATACCGGTATCAACAACTCAAGCAGTCGAATAACGCCGGAGCATGAGAACAGCAGCGAAGCTTGTTAAGCGCGGTATCTTTTAACCTGCGCACATGCTCTTTTGAAATATCGAATCTTTTACCAATCTCTTCCATCGTCATGGGTGAAAATTCTTCAAGGCCAAAAAACAGAATCAGTAATTCGCGTTCCCGTTTGTTTAGTATTTTTAAAGAGCAGCGTATTTCACGAGTTACCGATTCGCGCATTACATCATGATCAGTGCCCGGTTCACTGTCTTGTAAAACATCAAGCAGCGTATGTTCCACACCCTGTCTGAATGGCTCGTGTATGGATAAATAGGAATTGGGATTATTTAACGTATCGCGCAATTTTTCAACCGATATATCAAGGCATTCTGCAAGTTCTTCGGCGGTGGGTTTGCGGCCATTATTCTGTTCGAGTTTAGAGGCCACTTTGTTCGTTTTGTTTATTAGCGCTAACTGATTGTAAGGCAACCTCACCATGCGCGCATTTTCGGCTATGGCTGCAATTATTGCCTGCCGTATCCACCACACCGCGTACGAAATAAATTTAAACCCCTTGGTCTCATCATACCGTTTGGCGGCAGTTATCAAGCCAACATTTCCTTCATTAATCAGATCGCCAAGTATCAAACCCTGGTTTTGATATTGTTTGGCCACCGATATCACAAAACGAAGATTGGTTTTGGTTAAACGTTCCAATGCCTCTTTATCGCCTTCGCGGATCTTTCTGGCAAGCATTACCTCCTCCCCGGCCGTTAGCAAACCTATTTTATCTATCTCGCCAAAATATTTATCTAACGACGCGTATTCGCGATGTGTAATATTTTTTGATATAACCAGTTGTCTCATGCTATTTGTGGTCTGTGTATTTGTAAGTATTATTATTTGATCTTCAGGTATTTCAGCTTCGCTATTACATGTTGTGGCTGGTTATGGGCCAGCTTATACCGTTTAGCCAACACATATAGCAGTGACATCAGCACAACAAAAACAACATTCCTTACAGCCAACCGCTTATTAAAAGCCCTTACTGCAGGTCTTGATTTCAGATATAGACGCCCCGAATTGTTCATAATTCAATTTATTAAACTTGATATGATTTTGAGCTGGCAACCAGCCATATAATGCCCATTATACATGCTCCCATAATAATGTGTGTTAGTACAAATACAATTTCCATTTTTGCGATTTTTTTGGGTTAAGTAAATAAGGATTTTCAATTTTGATATCACCTTATACCAAACAAGTGCCAAATGTCAACAAATTGATTATAAGATGATTAACTGCAAAACCAATTTGCATTATTTATTTTATTTCGCCAATTAATTATTAAATTGACGAAATATCATGGCGGGGAGCCACATCGACAGGTGTGATATTATAAACGGGATAAATAGCTAAAGAGCGTAGCTCTCCAGCTTTTCTTTAAAGGCAACAATCATTTCATCTGCATTATAGCAGCTATGGTTTCAATTGCCTCCCATAAAAAGCTGATTTTTACATTCTCGTTTTCGGCGTGCTGATTATTATCATAATTCACCATGGGCAATGTAATTACCTTAGCGCCAAGCTCCTTCTCAAAAATAAACAGCGGCAAGCTACCTCCCGAGCTTGGAGCCAGCACAATAGGATAGTTAACCGTTGATTGCACGGCTGCAATTACCGACTGCGCAATGGGTAAATCCATCGGCGTGCGTTGGGCATTATAGCCGGCATCGTGCAGTACACGGATGATTTTCCCATATCGCGCCCTTTCTGCATCCGTCGGTTCCCTGTCAATTACATAGTATCCTTGTGCTTTAATATAATCAGTTACTTTTTTAATCTGCCTGTCCATATCATTACCCAAAACCAGCCTTAAATCGAGCACAGCCTCGGCTTTAGTAGGTATTACATTGGAGGCCTGTGCGCCAACATTACCGCTCGACATGCCGTTAATATTTAAGGTAGGCAGCATAAAACCTTCAATTAATGATCGGTCGCCCGCCTCAGGTTCAGCTATTCCTAAGTCCTTTTTAAGTATCGATTCAACAGGGGGCATTTTACTAATAGCAATTTTTTCGGTTTTGCTTAGCGGGATAACATCGTCATAAAAACCTTTTATGTTTACATCCCCCTTATCATCTTTCATCCCGGCCAGCAGCTGAGCCATCATTAAACCGGGATTAGGTGCCCAATTGCCATAATTGCCGCTATGCAGCGGGCGTTTTGGCCCGTAAACCGTAAGCTGCATATTTACATCACCGCGTACGCCAAATAATACCATCTTTTTGCCTGAAACATGCCTTGGCCCATCGCAAATTATCCAAACATCCGACGACAATTTATCCTTATACTTCCTGAATATTTCGGCCAGGCTTTGTGATCCTTTCTCCTCTTCGCCCTCAAAAAAGAATTTAATGTTGCAGGTTGGTTTAATATTGCTTTTCACCAATGCATCATAGGCATTAATAATACTCATTACACCGGCTTTATCATCGGCACTGCCCCGGCCGGTTAAGCGCCACGATGGATCAATAGCCATACCTGGTGTATAATTTACAATGGTACCGCCCTGCTCAACAGGCGCAGTGATAAATACGGGGGTAAATGGCTTTAAACCTGGCGCCCATTGTTTAGGGTTAACCGGTTGCCCATCATAATGCGCATAAAAGTTAACGGTCTTTTTTGCACCGGGCACTTTTACTTCGCCAAACACCACCGGGTTGCCTTGCAAAGGGGTCAGCAATTCGGCATGTACGCCACGCTTTTCGAGCATCCCCATAATAAAGGCCGCATTCAGTTTGATGTTTGCCGAATCGTTGCTTTCATCGGGGATGGATACAAGTTTTAAATACTCATCAATTATTTGCTGCTGGTTAGCCTGGCGGAACGCGGTTACTTTTTGCAGGTTGTTTTGAGCTGATAGTTTGCAGGTTAATGCCAACAATATGATGGTGATATGAATACGGGTTGTTTTCATTTTTGGTTAGATAACTAAGCTTTTCAATAATAGTAAAAATATTTGAACCAGGATTAGGGATTTGAAGAGGCCCAACGGAAAATCTTGTCAATCCTTTAATCCTAAAAATCTTGGTTCAGATAAAATAATGAACTAAAAAGAGTTATCCTCCGAATCCAAAATAGATACTATTTCATCAAATCATTATACTATATTAACTTAATTTTTTATGCCCAAAATTTAGCTTTACTTTGTGTAAAATTCACACAACACCGGTAACCAAGCCAGTGTTAACCAACGTATTTAATAAAAACATTATAACCATGAAACTTAAATTTTTAAGGCGCTTATTATGCAGCATTGTCCTATTTGCTGTAGTAATCAGTGCCGGCGCCCAAACCAAAACCGGAGATAAAACCGAGGCTAAAATTAACGCCATTGTTAAAAAACTAACGCTCGAAGAAAAGATTGCTATGCTGCATGCTAATGGCATATTCAGTACCGCAGGTGTTCAGCGATTGGGCATACCCGGATTAATGACTGATGATGGCCCGCTTGGCGTTCGTGAAGACGTTAAAGAAGGCTGGGGATCGGCTAATTTAACTACAGACTCAGCTACTTTTTTCCCCAATGGCTCGGCATTAGCGGCTACCTGGAACCCCGAACTGGCTTACCGTTTCGGGCATGATATGGGCGAAGAGGCGCATGCACGTGGCAAAACTGTGATGCTGGCTCCTGCATTTAACATTGCCCGTACCCCGCTTTGTGGCCGTACTTACGAGTACTATTCAGAAGATCCATTTTTAAATTCGCGTTTGGCTGTGCAGGCCGTAAAAGGTATACAAAGCCAGCATGTGGCCGCTTGTGTAAAGCATTATGCTGTAAATAACCAGGAAGTTGAACGGGGCCGTATCAGTGTTGATTTGGATGAGCGTGCCCTGCGCGAGATCTACCTGCCTGCCTTTAAAGCCGGAATTACGGAAGGTGGTGCATGGACCATTATGTCGGCCTACAATAAATTGCGCGGTGTATATTGCTCAGAAAATGAGTACCTGCTGAATCAGATTTTACGTGGCGAATGGAAATTTAAAGGCATCGTAATTAGCGATTGGGGTGGTACACACAGCACTGTTAATGCTGCTATTCACGGTTTGGATGTTGAAATGGGATCGGGCCCTAAATATAATTCTTATTTTTTTGCCGATAAACTACTCGATTCTGTAAAGGCCGGTAAAGTAAGCGAGCAGATTATAGACCAAAAAGTACGCCGTATTTTATGGGTGATATACCATACCAGCCTGAGCGATAACCAACCCGCCGGGAAAATGAATACACTTGAGCATAGCAAAACTGTTTACGATATTGCAGCCGAATCAATAGTGTTGTTAAAGAATGAAAAACACTTGCTGCCATTAAATACATCATCTATAAAAAGCATAGCTGTAATAGGCGATAACGCCACCCGCACTTTCCATTTGGGCGGTTTTGGCGCTGGTGTTAAGGCACGCTATGAAGTAACTGCTTTAGCAGGTTTAAAAAGCAGGCTGGGTAATTCAGTAGCTATCACTTATGCGCAAGGCTATTCGGGTGTTTACCGGCCCGAGAGAAGAAGCGGACCCAAGGGAGTTGCTAAGGTTGATTCAACATTAATACCAAATGCTGTTGCCGCTGCAAAAAGCTCAGATATGGCTATACTGTTTATAGGTGGTAACCGCGATTATGAAAGCGAAAGCCGCGACCGGAAGGACCTGAGCCTTCCGTTTGACGAACAAGCCCTGGTTGATACTGTTACTGCTGTAAACCCCAATACCATTGTGGTGGTAGTTGGCGGTGCACCTTATGATATCGGCAAAATCAAGAAATACAACCATACCATTGTATGGTCGTGGTACAATGGATCAGAAAATGGAAATGCCCTTGCCGATGTTTTACTGGGTAAGATAAACCCATCTGGCAAAATGCCGTTCACCTTTCCTGTTGATTTAAAAGATTCACCGGCCCATGCTTTAAGCGCTTATCCCGGCGAAAACCTGCACGAAACTTATACCGAAGGCATATTGGTAGGCTACCGCTGGTTCGATACAAAAAAAATTGAACCGATGTATTGCTTCGGCTATGGCTTATCGTACACTGATTATAAATATTCGGGCTTTTTCACCAACAAAAAAAGCTACAAAAACGGCGAAAGCATCACTGCTACTTTAAAGGTTAAAAACACAGGCAAGTATGCCGGTAAAGAAACCGTTCAATTGTATGTAACCAAATCAGGGTCGAAGGTTGAAAGGGCCGAAAAAGAATTGAAAGCATTTAAAAAAGTAAGCATAGCTGCCGGCGAAACTGCCAGTGTAACGCTTAACATCCCCGTTAAGGATTTGGCCTATTGGGATGATAAAACCAGCAAATGGGTAGTTGAACCGGGTAAATACAAACTGCTTGCAGGTACTTCATCAAGGGATATTTCGGAAAGCGGAACGATAACTGTGGAGTAACGTTTGATGTGCAGATGTGCTAAAATGCAGATGCGCAAATGATGAAAATGAGCCGAATAGCTATCCTATTCGGCTCATTTTTTATTAGTATTTGAGCCGATTATTACAAATAATCGGCTCGATTTATATTATGAGCCGAATAAGGTAATCAATCGGCTCGTAGCGCAATATTACGCCCTGTTCGCCAGTAGCTCCTCAATTAACCCCGATAAACTTACCGATGCACAGGCTATCAGTTCATCGGCTGCGCCGTAATAAATGTAAAGCTTATCGCCTATTAAAACCGTCCCGGTTGGGAAACATACATCATCCACATCGCCTTTTAGCTCGTAATCCAGTTCGGGTTTAAACAGTGGATACGGTAAGCGGGCAATTTCCTTACACGGGTCATCAATATCCAGCAAAGCTGCACAGCACGCATATTCATATCCTTTTATAGCATCTTTTACGCCATGATAAATCACCAGCCAGCCATGTTCTGTCTCAATTGGCGGGCAACCGCTGCCTACATAGCTTACCTCGTGCGGATATTTGGGTGCAAGCACAATACTTTCCTCAAAGTGCAAAAAGTAATTTTCCCAAAATTCATCAGTTAGTTCATCAAAACTGTGAACAGCAACCATTTGTATATCGGGCTTTATGCGGTGCAGGTAGGTTAATTTTCCGTTTATCCTGCGCGGAAAGAAAACCAAATCTTTATCTGCCAAATAATTAGCCCCACGGTTATAACGCAGGTATTTTTCATTCAGATCACTTTTATTTTTGGTGAGGCGGTCAAAATCATCATATTTTATTTTCGGCACTATGATGCCGCGCCGTTCAAAATGTTGTAAATCGGTGGATGTTGCCAGTGCGCCCAATGCATTTACGCCATCAAAAGCAACATAGGCAAGGTAATATGTCCCTTCAATCCTTACAATACGAGGGTCTTCCATCCCATGCGATTCATAATCAAACCGTGGGTCTAACAGCGGCTTGGGGTTGCGCATGCTCACATGCAGCGGGCTGTCCAGTTCACAATAACCAATGCACGAATAGTTGTCCTTATGCACTGCCCGGTAAAGCATGTGGATTACATCCCCGTCCTTTATTACTGCCGGATTTAAAACAGCATCATTTTCAAAATCGCTATCCGTTTGCCTTAATACAACGCCTTCCTTTTTTACTTCGAGCATAGTTTTTTCCGATTGATTATTTATCGTCGAAGCCGTTTCCAAAATGATGCCCCTTATCCAAACAACCTATAATACCCTCAATAACCCGTTTTGTTTCGTTCGGGTCGCTTACCCGTACCGAAAATGCTCCCGATTCCTTTGCCGGGTAATCATTACCCCCCGGAAACAATGCATCGCCAATAAATATCATTTCGCTTATTTTAATACCCAGCACCTGGTGCAGTTTATGGATGCCATATTTTTTATCGATGCCGTGCTTAGTTACATCAATGGATGTTGCCCCGCCCAGATTAACCGCAAACTCGGGAATCAATTTATCCAGCCGCTTTTTTATTTTATCGCGTTTAGCAAAATCGGGATCATATTTTTTCTTTTCGTCCAACGGCGCCTTTTGTCCTAATGCCGAATAAGTAACCTGGCTGCCCCTATCTTCAATGGTTTCGCCCCATGTCTTTTTGGCTTTATAGCCCGATGTATCAACCGCTTCGTTTAACGATTCAATGATCTTCTTTTTCTCCTCATCCGTAAAATTTTCGGCATACAACTGTTTCCAGCTTCGTGTATACTGGTAAAATTTGGTGCCGCAGGTGGGCAAAATGGATAAGTTTTTCAGTTTAGCCCCTTTGGGCAGATGCGCCAGCACCTGCGTTTCAAACTGCAACCAGTCACCACCCGATATTACGGCCACTTTGGCCACTGTTAATAAGGCAGCCAGCCGGTCGGCCATTTCTTTATCAATGGCGGCCTTGCTTTCAGCAAGCGTGCCGTCGAGATCAAATGCAATTAGTTTTTTCATTGAGTCATTTCGCTACGCTGTGATTTACTTGGCATCATTAGGTTATTTCGCTTTGCTGTCATTTGCTTCGTTCCATTGGGTTATTAGGTCATTGGTTGGTTAATGTTTGATAATAATCCGTCCGTCCGAAATCTATCCCCATTGTCAACCGGACGCCCGGACAGGCTAACGAACATGCCAATGACTCGATGACCAAATGACTCAATGACTGCTACCAATCCCCAGCTCCAGCAAAATTGCATGTCCCTTCGGTACAAAGGGGCAAGCACCGGCTATGGCGGGTATCAGCATTACTTCACCTTTTTTTAACGGATAAAATTCATTATTACTCTCCAGTTCGCCATGGCCTTCAATGCAGATCAGTACGTGCGGCGTATTTTCTTTCCCTACCATAAAAGTAGTTGAGCCAGTGTTGCGCCAAAGGGAAAAATGTTCATCTTCCACTAACTTCTCACACAGTATCCGTTCTGCAACTTCCACTTGCGGCGTTACCGGGCAAATATCTGTTTTGCTGAAATCTATACAGGCAATGGCTTCTTCTACCTGCAAATCGCGGGGCTTGCCGGTCTTTTCGTCAACTCGGTCCCAATCGTACAGGCGATAGGTAACATCACTATTTTCCTGTACCTCAAAAACCACCACATCGCCAAGGGTATGTACGGTACCTGCTTTTATTAAAACGCAGTCGCCAACATCCGGCTTAAAACAGGCTAAATCTTCGGCGATATTGTGTTTACCGAGCGACTCCCTTATGGTTGCTTCGTTAGTTCCGGGCCTTAAACCCGCATAAATAATGGCATCGTCGCCGGTTTCCAATACTACCCAGGCTTCGGTTTTTCCGTTTTCGCCTTGCGGGATGTATTTTTTCTCGTCATCAGCCGGATGAACCTGTACGGATAATACTTGCTGACAGTCCAAAAACTTTAATAACAGCGGAAACCGTTTAAAACGGTTAACATATTGCCCCATTAACTCGTAGGGCAATTGTTCAAATAGTTCTTTGATAGTTTTCCCGGCTAAAGGGCCGTTGGTAACTTTGCTGGGATGGTCGTCGCGATCGCTTAATATCCAGGCTTCGCCGGTTAGTTCGTTTTCGGGCAGGGGCTTGGTTAATAGTTTGGATAGCCTGCGTCCGCCCCAAATACGGTATTGATATATCGGGTCGAACTTTAAGGGGTATAATTTTATTTGCTCCATGTTTAGTAGGATAACACGTTGCGGAGGGTTTTGTTTAGCGTTTTCGGGAGAGATAACGGTTGGAGATAGGGCATTTGAGATTAGCGGCCCGCATTGTTATGATGGGCGTTGTCCATCGCTGACGGATTGCGCCCCATCAGGCCTTTTGTTATCTCCACAGGCAATTTTGGGCGGCACCAACTAATCTCTAAACTCCAACCTCTTATCTCTAATCTCCAATCACTCCATCTCCGGCTTATACTCCCCTCTCCTGGCAGCATCATCTAAACTGGCGCGTTGGTAAAGCAATTTTTGTGCAGCGGCAATATTTTCGTCCTTGCCCTTCCATAAATCCATGGCTGGTTGCTGAATGGCCCTTGCAAATGAAAAAGTAAGCGCCCACGGTAGTTTGCCTTTATATTTTACGTGCATAGCATTCAGGTGTGCCGTAGCAAGCTGTGGCGATTGCCCGCCCGATAAAAATGCTACACCCGGGACCGCAGCCGGAACCGTCTGCAACAAGCAGGTAACTGTAGCCTCGGCAACCTCATCAATACTGGCTTGCATAGGGCAGTCCAAACCGGGCACTACCATATTGGGCTTTAAAATTAAACCGTTAAGGTCTACATTTTGGGCATATAACTGGTCGAACAGTTCGTGCAGTGTATTGCGGGTAACATCAAAGCACCTTTGCAGTGTGTGCGAGCCATCCATCAGTACTTCGGGTTCCACAATGGGCACTATGCCTGCCTCCTGGCACATGGCCGCATAACGGGCCAGCAAATGCGTATTGGCTTCAATACAACCGCGTGATGGGATGTTTTCGCCAATGGTTATAACTGCCCGCCATTTGGCAAAACGGGCGCCAAGTTCGTAGTATTTAGCCAGTCGCTCAGGTAACCCATCAAGGCCCTTAGTTATTTTTTCGCCGGGGAAGCCTGCCAGGTCTATCGTGCCTTCATCAACCTTTATGCCGGGCACAATACCCGCCTTTTTTAAAATATCAATAAACAAAACACCATCGTTAGTGCCCTGGTAAATGGTTTCGTCGAACAAAATGGCGCCGCTTAACACATTACCCAAATTGGGGGTGGTTACAATCATTTCGCGGTAAGCGCGGCGATATTCAATAGTTTGGGGGATGCCTGCCTCTGCAAAACGTTTGTTGCAGGTGGCTGTACTTTCGTCCATAGCCAGCAAACCCTTGCTGCCGGCCATCATAGCTTTTGCTGTAGTGATCAGTTCTTGTGTTTTCATAGTTCGATGCGTCCTTTTTAAGGGGATGGATGCAACAGGCCCGTGTTGGTTAAACAGATGATGTTTTTAACAAGTTTAGGCAATATTTGTTACATGGCCACATTATTTTTCAGCTTATGACAATAATCAAACTCATCATTAATGAGAACAAAACAACTGCTGAATTATAGATAAATGCCATAAATAATAAGGTTCATTTATTAATAATATGCGCGATCTTCCGGTTTGTTAATTGCACGTCTCTGCAACAATAAAACGTGCGGCTATTTATCTATTAAAATATATACAATATTTATATATCATATTTATATTTCACATATCTTTAACATCTACAAACACTTAGCTACCTCACAGTTATCTATGAAAAAATACTTATCTCCTATCTGTTTCTTTCTTTGTTTTAACATTGCATCTGCCCAAAAAATATTTTTTTCGAAAGCTAATTATAACGATACCCTGTTGTTCGAAAAAAATGCGCCCATGCTGGCTAAACAGCTGATAGCGGTAATACCCAAAAATGATAAAGCAGTTTATTACGGCAAACTTTGCGCTTTAAAAGTAGTGACGGGCGAGTATGTCGATGTGGCTCCTGCATTAAATAATTTTGGCCTCGCATTATACGGTGATAGTGTAACTACCAGGGATATTGGTTTTGGTATGCGTGTTTACGCAGCAGCTATGCTTGCAAGGCCAGCAAACAAAGCCGATTTTGACAACCGTTTCCAGACTATTTTTATTGCCCTGTATAATACTTTGGTGAGATCTTCGAAAACCTTTGTTGAAGGCGATTATACTGCAAACATGGCCGCAAGTAAAGTGCAGTTTAACGATAAATTAAAATCGCTGAAAGGCGATGACAGCGTTTCGGTAAATGATGCTTCAACCTTATGCCGGTTTTACTGCAACTATAAAATTTACCGCGAAACCCACCTCGTCACCGACCGCATCCTGAAGAAGATTGAAGCTGATAATTATATTATTGCCGATAGCGTGCTGGTAAAAATGCCCGATGGCGCTACCATAGCGCTGTGCGTAGTACGCGACAGGAACGTTACGCAACCGCAGCCGGTATTACTCACTTACAATATTTATGCAGGCCGGGAAACCGGAGAAGCTAAAGATATGGTGCAGCACGGCTATGTTGGTGTGGTTGCTAACACCCGTGGCAAACGCCTTAGTCCGGATGCTATTGAGCCCTTTGAGCACGATGCTAAAGATGCCTATTACATAATCGACTGGATAAGCAAGCAAAGCTGGTGCAACGGTAAAGTGGGCATGTTTGGCGGCAGCTACCTGGGCTTTAGCCAATGGAGCGCCACCAAATACCTCCACCCGGCCTTAAAAACCATTGTGCCGCAGGCATCGGTTGGTATTGGTATTGATTACCCGGTGAATAACGGGGTTTTTATGACGTACTCGCTGCGCTGGCTGCATTATGTAATGAACAATAAATTGATTGACCGTGATGAGTTTGCCAATGCGAAAAAATGGGGAAACCTGTTTAACCGCTGGTACAAAAATGGAAACAGTTTCCGTTCGCTGGATACGCTGGATGGCCGGCCGAACGCTATTTTTCAGCGATGGCTGAAACATCCGTCGTACGATAGTTTTTGGCAAAATATGGTGCCGCAGCAAAGCGAATTCGCCAAAATTAATATCCCCATATTTACAACTACCGGTTATTTTGACGATGATCAGATTGGGGCCATGTCCTATTACAAGCAATACCATAAATGGAACAAAAACCCCAACTATTACCTGTTGATAGGCCCCTATAACCATGGTGGATCACAAGCCTTTCCATCGGCCGAATTAGGCGGATATAAAATAGACAGCGTAGCCAATGTTACCATTATTGATGTAGTGTACCAATGGTTCGATCATATTTTGAAGGGCGCGCCCCTACGATCCATTTTGCAGGATAAAGTGAACTTTGAGGTGATGGGCGAAAACAAATGGCACCATGTATCCGGCTTAAGCCAAATGCATAACAGCATCCTAAAACTTTACCTCGGTAACACTGCGGTTAACAAGCGGTATGCCTTGCTGGCCGGCAAACCTGCAAAACCCGGCTATATTGCCCAAACGGTTGATTTAACAACACGCGATGCCGTAAATGTAAACTTCGAAGTAAACAGCGATGATAAGATAATTGACAGTGTGCTGAAGCCTAAAGACGGTCGATTGGTATTTGTGAGCAAGCCTTTGGATAAGCCTTTTGCCATAAGCGGTGCATTTAATGCATCCATTATTGCTGCTATCAATAAAAAGGATATGGATATTACTATACAAATGTACGAGCAAACCGCCGATGGCAAGTACATGGCCTTTTTAGAAAATATTCAGCGGGCAAGTTATACCAAAGACAAAACGAAAAGGCAACTGCTGATACCCGGCAAACCCGAAACCATTAACATTAGCAATACTTATATTTTAAGTAAGCTGCTGCACAAGGGCAGCCGTTTAGTAGTGGTGTTGGGCGTTAACAAAAGTCCCGAGTGGCAGGTAAACTACGGCAGCGGTAAAGATGTAAGCGACGAAACCATGCTGGATGCAGCCGTACCGATGAAAGTTAAATGGTATAACAGCAGCTTTATTGAAATTCCGGTATTGAAATAATTAGCGAAACTTAATGGGAAGCATGGCAACAACAGTGTAGTTGTTGCCATCCCCCCTACAAATTCCCCTTTTTCATCTCCCCTATTGCATACGTTGCTGCCCTTGCCGTTAATGCCATGTATAAGATGGAAGGGCTTTGATTGCCGGTGGTGGTCATGCAGGCGCCATCGGTTACAAATACATTTTGGCAGTGGTGCAGTTGGTTATGCTGGTTAAGCAGCGAGGTTGCAGGGTCCTTACCCATGCGGCAGCCGCCCATTTCATGTATATCAAGGCCGGGGGCTTGTTTGTTTTCGTGGGTTTCAATGTTTATGCAGCCTGCTGTTTCCAGCATTTGGCGGGTTTGCTTTAAAAAGTCCTGTATCATGCGCTCGTCGTTATCATCGTATTCTACGGATGTAATGAGCAGCGGTATCCCCCATTGGTCTTTTTGATCTTTACTTAAACGTACGTGATTGGTTGCTTTGGGTACAGTTTCGCCCTGCATGTACATGTATAGCTTCCAACCGCCGGGTTCGGTTAGGGCATCTTTGTAGGTTGCACCTATTTCATTGCCATCTACCTTATCGGGATGAGTGGGTCTAAAGGCACCCATAAATGTAGTGTAGCCGCCAAAGTAATCCGTTTCGTGTTGGTGCAGGTTGCGGTAGTTGGCCAGGATGAGTTCTGTAGGGTTGCGGCCAAAGTAATAACTATCTAAAAAGCCATCCATTGATGCGGTAACCGACGCCCGGTAGTTTTGGAACGCTACGTATTTGCCCAGCAGTCCGTTATCGTTACCCAAACCATTAGGGAAACGGCTGGAAGTAGAATTAAGCAAAATCAGGTTAGTATTTAACGCCGATGCGTTTACAAAAATAATACGCGCCTTGTAATCAATCACTTCCTTTGTATTGGTATCAATAACCCGCACACCGGAGGCTTTACCCAGTTTTTCATCATAAATAATGGAATGCACTACCGAAAACGGCCTCACCGTAAGGTTACCTGTACGCTTTGCCCAGGGTAGTGTTGAGCTTACCGAACTAAAATATCCCCCGAAAGGGCATCCACGCATACACTCGTTACGCGCCTGGCAACCGGCACGACCCTGGTCAAGGTGGATTTGGTTGGGTTTGGTGAGATGTGCCCAGCGTGCATGCACCAGGTGACGATCGGGGTAGTTTTCTTTTATTTTTTGGCTGATATGCGCCTGCACCGCATTCATATCAAAAGGTGGTAAAAACTCACCGTCGGGCATGGCGTCAATACCATCCTTGTTACCGCATACGCCAATAAACTTTTCTACATGGCTGTACCATGGCGCAACATCGGCATAGCCAATGGGCCATTCAATACCATAACCAAAGCGGGCTGGGTTGGTAAACTCAAACTCGCTCCAACGCTGGCAGGCACGCCCCCAGGTGAGCGACTTGCCGCCAACCTGGTAGCCTCGTATCCAGTCGAACGGTTTTTCCTGTATGTACGGATGATCTTTATCTTTTATAAAAAAGTGGGCATCACTTTCGCCAAATCCTGCTGCTTTGCTTATTAGTGGATTTTCATCCAAAAACTCCTTTGTCATTTGGCCGCGGTGCTTAAACTCCCATGGGTTCATGGTGGCGGTGGGGTAATCTTTAACATGCTGCACATCGCGGCCACGTTCTAAAACAAGCGTTTTTAAACCCTGCTCGCATAGTTCTTTAGCGGCCCATCCGCCGCTGATGCCGGAGCCAATAACGATGGCATCGTAAGAAGTATTTATAGATGAAGTATCGGGCATTTAGTATTTAATTGGTGCGGCTAATTTAGGGAAAATTGGGGGAGTTGGAGTTAAGCAAACATTAATTTCGAAGCGTCAATGACGTATCATTAACCAGCTGGCAGCTCGTGTGTTTTCTATCTATTTAAGCCTATAGTGTTAAATTTGAACAATATTTTAAGGCTATAGTCTTATGAAAAACAAACAACGACATTTAATAATAGAACAAATGGACAGGAAACTGACCGTTTTTAAAGGTGCGGGAAGTACCGCTATACCCCAAATGGTTGGCTAAATTCAGTAAGATTGGCTTTAAACATGACTTTGCAGCAATCAGGCAAGCGGCTGGGACACCCCAAACCGGGGATTTTTAGAAACATTTCATTTTTTTAAGAATCACAATAGCAAGACCTTCACATTTGGCTTAATTTGATCCACTACTGGCAAAAAACCACGTTCAAGCTACAGAAACAAAGGTTTTTAGGAAAATGCCCAGTGCCCGTCTTTATTTCTGCAAGGCATGAAATACCCATTTTCCGGGTGGAATAATTATTGCCTTGAGATTACCAAACATAAAACAAATCTATTATGAACATATTTAATTTAATCGGCGCGGTAGTTGTGGGTCTGCCAACATTTTTCATGATTAAAACAAGCATCTCTATGATAAAGGATAAAAGGCTTAACTAAGCCGGAAGAGTCAAGAGTCAAGACATTCGAGTCGAGACTCCAGACTTAAGACTTTAACCCCGAAGCTGCTCCTTCATCCAAAAACACCATTGCCGATGGCAAGGTTTGAAAGATGGTTGCCGGCAATTGCTCCGTTACTTCGCCCTGCAAAGCCTGTGCTATAATATCCGCTTTTTTAGCGCCCCCTGCTACCAGCAATGGTATCTTTGATTCCTGCAGGTGTTTAAGGCCAAGCGTTATGCCTTCTGTTAATACGGTTTGTTGCTTAAAATATTTTTGCCCTACGGTAATGGTAGTCTCGGCCAGGGGTGCGTGATGGGCATACAAATTAAAATCGGTACCGGGTTCGTTGAGGCCGATATGGCCATTCATACCTATACCCACCATCATCACATCCAGCGGACCTTTCTCTTTTATAAAAGCATCCATGGCTCGACACGATGCATCCAGGTTAGTTGCTTTTGCATCAAAAAACCGCATTTTATCGGCACTGATATCAGCCGGAATGAAAAATTTCTCGAACAAAAAGTTCGTACAGCTTCCATCGTCGTCTTTATCCATACCCACCCATTCATCCAGGCCAACAAAATTGCATTGGCTAAAATCAACCTTGCCGGCTTCCATATCATCAAGTAAATATTTAAATACCCCGGCAGGCGATTCGCCCGAGGGGAAGCAGAGCAGCGATGCAGGCTTGTTGTTTACCTGGTTAACAATTAAATCGGCCGCAGCACGGCTCATGTCGTCGAAGGTTTTATGGGTTGATATTTTCATAACTATAATTGGCAAAGTTGAAATTGGCGACTGTCCCGGCTGTCCCAGTGTACCGGTTACCCAACGAATGGGACAGTTGGACAAGATATAACAAAAGACAAAGTTGTAGAAATAGATTGGTTATTAATTATGATTAAGATGGATTAATTGCCTATTTGTCCCCCTGTCCTACCGTACCGGGAAGTTGATTGGGACAGGTTTTGTCCGTGTTTTGGCTTACGGCTTTATTTCGTCAACAATGCATTTACGGTTATGGCTGACCCAATAAGTCCTAAAAATGATAATATAAAATACAAGAAACATAGTGTTACGCCTAAGTTGATGCTTAAAGAAAAAGCCTTGAATTCGGAAGAAATGATATATTCATAGCGCTTTTTTTTACTATAAATGTAATTAATTAACATACTAATCAATATTACCCAAACGAGAAACAAAAGCCGGAGGTACGATCTATCAAATATATTTACCCGAAAAATATGATAACACATAATTTCTACAGCAATAAACAAGGTGAAGCTTACCGGCATGCCAGCTAAAAATGCAGAATTAATAAGCTGGCTTTGCCTCATCGATGTGTCGTTCGTTCTCCTTCTGAAATTTGCCATGGTATAAAAAACAATAAAATCTGTCAATCTCATATATTGCTATAATAGATAATCGAATATGAATATTAGTGTCCCAATTGTCCCACTGTACCGGGCTACTGTTGGGTGGGACACGTGGGACAATTAATTTCCTGCAATATCACCAATGAACCTGTGAACTAATTTAACAAAAAGGAATCCTCCAGCCTGATATCGTCCGATGCGCTGCCGATCATCAGTTTAAATTCGCCGGGCTGGGTTATCCATTCCAGGGCCTCATTATAAAAAGAGAGCTTATTTTTATCAATGGTAAACGTAATGGTTTTGGTTTCGCCGGGTTGCAGCATTACTTTTTGGAAGCCTTTTAACTCCTTTACCGGGCGAACGGGTTGGCTTACCATATCGCGCAGGTACAGCTGTGCTACTTCCTCGCCGGCATATTTACCGGAGTTTTGCAAATCGAAACTCACGGTGATTGCCTCGGTTTTCAGCATTGTTTTTTTACTTAATTTAAGGTTGCTGTATTTAAAGGTGCTATAGCTTAAGCCGTGTCCAAACGCAAATTTAGGACTGTTGGGCAAATCGATATAGGCCGAGGTATAGTTTACATCGTTATCGCCATGGGCCGGTCGACCGGTGTTTAAATGGTTGTAGTAAATTGGTATTTGACCTTCGGTACGCGGAAAGGTGATGGGTAGCTTTGCACCGGGGTTGTAATTGCCGTACAGCACATCGGCCATGGCATTGCCGGCCTGGTTGCCCAGCCACCAGGTATACAGAATGGCCGGTACATGGTCGGCCGTGTAGTTAAATACCATCGGCCGGCCGGACATCAGCAGTACCACTACCGGTTTGCCGCTGGCCATTACTGCCTTTATCAAATCTTCCTGCACACCGGGCAGGTGAATGTTCGATCGGCTTTTGGCTTCGCCCGTCATATCCGGGCGCTCACCCATGGCCATTACTACTACATCGGCCTGCATGGCAGCTTTATAAGCCTCATCAAATCCGGCTTTGCTGGTATCGGTAATATCGCAGCCAGGGGCATACAACAATTTGGTTTTGGGTGCAGCCAGTTCCATACCTTCGTACAGGGATACTATTTCTTTTTCATCCCCTACATCCAAACTCCAAAACCCCTTCATTTCCTTTTTTGATTTCGCCAGCGGACCAATCAAAGCTATCGTACCTAAATCTTTTGATAGTGGCAGCAATTGTTTATCGTTTTTGAGCAGTACTATACTTTTACGGGCCACATCCCTGGCGGCTTCTATGTGTGCTGCGGTATTGATCATCCGCTTTTCGCGTTCGGCGTTGTTAAAGCGATAGGCATCTTCAAACAAACCCAACTCAAACTTTTTGGTTAGGATGCGGCGCACCGCTTCGTCGATAGTAGCCACCGAAACCTTTTTATCGGCCACCAGCTTAGCCAGGTTTTTAATATAGCTGCGGCTTTCCATGTCCATATCGCTGCCGGCGTTTATGGCAGCTTCGGCAGCTTCGTAATTATCCTTTACATAGCCATGGTTTATCATTTCGCCGATGGAACCCCAGTCGCTCACCACAAAACCTTTAAAGCCCCATTTGCCCTTTAAAATATCGCGCATCAGGTAGCGGTTGGCCGATGCCGGTACGCCGTTTAAATCGTTAAACGAATTCATGAAGGTAGCTGCTCCTGCATCGGCAGCAGCCTTAAATGGCGGCAGATAAAACTCCCACAAATTGCGCAGACTCATATCAACGCTGTTATAATCGCGGCCACCAATAGCAGCGCCATAAGCGGCAAAGTGTTTGGCACAGGCCATTACTGCATCTAAATTACCTAATCCTTTCCCCTGGAAGCCATGTACACGGGCAGTAGCTATGAGCGAGCCCAAGTATGGGTCCTCGCCTGCACCTTCCATTACACGTCCCCAGCGTGGGTCGCGGGCAATATCAACCATAGGGGCAAATGTCCATTGCACACCGCCTGCTGCGGCTTCGGTAGCGGCTATGCGGGCCGATTTCTCAATAGCTTCCATATCCCAGCTTGCTGCTTCGGCCAATGGGATGGGGAAGGTTACGCTATAGCCATGAATCACATCCTGCCCAAATATTAGCGGAATGCGTAAGCGCGATTGCATGGCAGCTTCTTGAAACTTGCGGGTATGCGCCACGCCGATGATATTGAGCACCGAGCCCACTTCGCCACGGCGAATAGCATCCAGCTTACTGCCTACATCGGCAGTGATGGGGCCGGTAGCCTCCCAATCGCCATTATACTGGTTAAGCTGACCAATCTTTTCGGCCAGGGTCATTTTCTTTAGCAGTTCATCAACCTTTTGTGCGGTGGTTTTTTGTTGTGCGATGGCTGTATTAATGAAGATAGCAATGCCTAAAAAGCATAGCAGCAGGGATTTTGTACGGTTCATTTGGATTTTGGAATTGTATTCAAGGATAGGGAATTTAATTTTGAATACGAAAAGGGATTAAAAACTGTACACATATTGGCAACGTGTACAGTTTTTGGCCAAAAACTGTACACGTATGCTTTTTATGTACAGTTTTTTATGTTAATATTGCAACATGTACAGAAAATGCTTAAAAACTGTACATGTAAATTATGCCATACGACAGAAATCAGCCTTTTAACAGCCTGCCTTTGCTGCCGCCATCGCTGCAAATTGAAAATGATGTAGATGTATTAAAAAAATTAGCATCTGCATCGCGGGCTTTGGCATCGGTGAACAACGGTGTGTTACGGCTCCCTAACCCTTTGATGCTGGTAAATACTATTGCCCTGCAGGAAGCCAAAACATCAACAGAGATCGAGAACATTTTCACGACCGAAGACGAGTTATATAAGGCGATATCAGACACAGTACAGGAAGATAAATCAAACACGGCTACCAAAGAAGTTTTGCGTTACCGCGAGGCCTTGTGGGAGGGATACAGACTGATAAACGAAAAAAAGGCGATTGACTTAGACACCATCATTAATATATTCAAGCAGGTTAAAAACTCATCATCGGGATTGCGTTCGCCGCAATCGCAGGTAACCATTAAGCGCGGCCAAAGTGAATTCAGGGCTGGCGAAGTGGTTTATACGCCGCCAAGAGGATTGGGAGTAACCGAGAAGTTTATGGATAATCTGCTGGACTACCTGAATGATGACGAAAAATACCCGATGGATCCTTTATTGAAAATGTGCCTGGCCCATTACCAATTCGAGGCGATACACCCCTTTCAGGATGGTAACGGACGAACAGGTCGTATTTTAAATCTGTTGTACCTGGTAAATAAGGGTTTGCTATCGCAGCCAACCCTGTACCTGTCGAAATATATTATCGCTAATAAGGACGATTACTACTACAATTTAGGAACAGTAACTCAGCGGGGTGCTTGGAAAGATTGGGTGCTTTACATGCTTGATGCTGTTGAAAAAACATCATTGCTAACCCATCAATTAATAAACGAGATCATTTCTCAAATGAACGCCACGCTTGAGTATGGCAAAGCAAACCTAAAATGGTACAACAAGGAAATTAACGAAGCCATTTTTAGTCAACCTTATTTAAAACCGGCGGCGATCGGTGGCATTATCGAACGTTCATCCCGCGTTACATTAACCAGGTATATGAACAATTTGGTTGAAATAAAAATTTTAACTCCGCAAAGAGATGGTAAAGAGATTTACTATTTAAATAACGACCTGATACGAATATTGCAAGGCTAACAAAAAAGCCCCCGACTACTGTAACCGGGGGCGCTCTTTTAATACCTTTCAATATTCATGACTGGACAGCTTATCATGATGAATCCGTTCCAGATAGCCTTTTTCGTTTATCGCGTAGTGAGCGTCGGAAGTGTCGTTGTAATTTTTAGGTATTCTGATGGCGCGAGTCTTCTTTTTCGATGGAAGAAAGAAGGACATTATGAGCTTAACCATCCGGGTGCAAAATTTTAATAGATCATTAAACATAAATTTTTCATAAAAAGTAAACAGATAAATTGGCGCCGCCTAAAGCTGTTGAGTGCCATCGCGTTATTCAAAGCTAAATCAATGCCAAATTATTTCATAGCGTTGTTGTATTACTTTCAAACTATTAAAAAAGCAACCTTTATTGCATAAATTTTATTTTTGAAACGTTTTATAGGTATCAAATTATTAAGATTTCATCATTTTAATAATAATTTTATTAATTGTTATTTTTAAAATAAAGGCGTGAATGTGAGCAATTTGTCTATTTTTCTGCGCAAACAATTACTATGCATGCATAATTATTTACACAGTTTACGTTTTTTAACGATATATCGTCGCAGGTTGTCGGCAGTTTGACACCCCCCGAGCGGGCAGACGCATTAACCCGCTTAGTTTTTTGGATATAAATTGGATATATTCATTTTAATTACCTTTGGCCAAAACGACTAAAAACACCATGACCTTTGCAGATAAAGTAATACTATTTAACAATCAGTTAGACTTTAACGGAACACTGCCGCCCGGCATTAACATCATGAACCCGTTTAAAGATAACCCACAGGTTATTGCCATTACCGAGCAGTTTTACAAAAAGTATTACAATGATAATAACAAACGATATTTAATATTGGGCATTAACCCAGGCCGGTTTGGCAGTGGTGTTACCGGTATCCCGTTTACCGATTCGAAACGTTTAAAATCAGTATGCGGTATTGCTTATGAAGGGAAGGAAACGCACGAGCCATCATCCGTATTTGTGTACGATGTTATTGAAGCCTTTGGCGGCCCGGTTGAATTTTACAGGCATTTTTATATCAGCTCCATGTGTCCGCTTGGTTTTACGGCTACCATCGCAGGCAATAAAGAGGTTAATTATAATTACTATGATAGCAAGGAACTAACCGTCGCTGTTTACGATTATATTATTGAAAACATACAAAAGCAAATAGCCATGGGTGTGGATACTGATACTTGCTTTTGCTTTGGAAATGGCAAGAATGAAAAGTTTTTACGCAAGGTAAACCAGGAGCATAAATTCTTTAAAAATATAATAGCGTTGGAGCATCCAAGGTTTGTGATGCAGTATAAAAGTAAAGCTAAGCAGGAGTATATTGATAAGTATATTTCGGCGTTTACAAGTGTGTTATAACCATCGTCATTCGCAGGATTTAAAGATCATAGGATGTTAATCTATCAGCCGTTTAAATCTTTTAATCCTCAAATCCTACGAATCAAGGTTCAGACTACTTATAATCCACCATTACCTGCCTGGCTTCGCCTAACCCATCCACACCCAATTCAATAACGTCGCCCGCCTTCAAATAAAACGGCGGTTTCATGCCTAAGCCTACGCCTGCGGGGGTGCCTGTTGAAATAATATCGCCGGGCAACAAAGTCATAAACTGACTGGTGTATGCTATTACATTGGGAATATTAAAAATAAAATTGCTGGTATTGCCATCCTGCATCATTTTCCCGTTGAGTTTTAGCCAAAGGCGAAGCTTATGCGGATCGGCAATTTCGTCTTTAGTGGCCATAAACGGCCCCATTGGCGCAAACGTATCGCAGCCTTTGCCTTTATCCCAGGTACCGCCGCGCTCTATCTGAAATTCACGTTCGGATACATCATTATGCAGCACATAACCTGCCACATAATCCATTGCATCTTCTTCGCTTACATAGCTTGCCTTTTTGCCAATTACAATAGCCAGTTCCACTTCCCAGTCCGTTTTTACCGAGTTTTTGGGGATGGTAATTTCATCAAACGGACCTGTTAATGCAGTAGTCGATTTCATGAATATTACAGGCTCAGTTGGCGGGGTAGCATTGGTTTCGCGGGCATGATCAATATAATTTAATCCGATACATACTATTTTAGACGGGCGTGTAAACGGACAGCCCAGGCGCACATCATCTGCAACTTCGGGCAGCATGTTGCCGTCAATAAAATCAGCCAGGCGGGCTAAGCCGTCGGTTTCAAAAAACTGCTCGCCGTAATCTTCGCCAAATGCCGAAGTATCGTATTTTTTATCGTTAATAATTACCCCGGTTTTCTCTTTTCCAGGCTCACCGAATCGTATAAGCTTCATGTTGTTTTAGTTAGTGGTTAGTTCGACGCCCGAAATTACATTTTTATTTATATCTTTGATATTATGACTGTTTTAACAATTGAAATTCCTGACGCCGAAACAGAAGAAGTTGTTAAATACCTCAAGGATAAGCATGTTGTTATAAAGGAAAACAGCATTAAAAACCTGGGTGAATTAACAATAGAAGATTACCGGAATGACACCTTAATGCGCGCTAAAAACAGGCGCGGTTCCGCTGCTAAATATTTATGATTTTACATCAGCGCGACATTATAGAAGTGCCTTTTTTTGATGCCGTCCCACATCCCGCAATTGTAGTTTCGGTACCCGATATTTTTGAAGCAGAAGGTTTTTTTTACGCAGTCAATTTATCCACCAAAAATGGCACCCCGACTGGACTTTCCAGATTAGTCCTGACATGATTAACAACCCACGAAATTTCAAAAACGGCTTTGCTGTATGCCATGTAGTACAGCTCTATTATGCCGATGAAATTAGTAACAGGTTCGGCTCGCTAAAAGTAGAGCCGTTTAAAAATCTTATCGAAAAAATCAACCAGGTAATTTTCATCGGCAAGCATTAAACATCGGAGCACGCACCTATTGTTCGTAGGTTAAATTCTTCGTGTTTACCGAAGTATTACAATAGCTTTTTATTACACCTCGCAACTCAATTATTCAGCGTAATAAACCCGCCATCAACCGGGTAATCACTTCCCGTAATAAATCCGGCCTCGTCCGAGCATAAGTATAAGGCCAGCGCCGCTACTTCCTCCGGCTGCCCCATCCTGCCAATTGGTTGCGATTTGGATAGTTTCTCAAATATCTCCTCCTCTTTACCTGCATAGTTTTTGGCAATAAAGCCATCCACAAAAGGCGTGTGGACCCTTGCCGGGGATATGCTGTTACAACGAATACCATCGTGTAAATAATCGCGGGCCACTGATAATGTCATGGCGTGTATAGCGCCTTTGCTGGTTGAATAGGCAAACCTGTCGGTAATACCCACATGTGCCGCTACCGATGCTGTGTTTAATATTACACCACCGCCCCTGGCTTTCATTAATGGAATAGCTGCAAATAAACAATTATACACACCTTTTATATTTACATTGTAAATACGGTCGAAATCGGCTTCGCTGGTGTTATCGGCACGGCCAATATGGGCAATGCCTGCGTTGTTTACCAGGATGTCTATTTTACTTATGGCATCAAAAACATCAACCACTTGTTGCTGCTTACTTACATCGCAGGTATGGGCAACAGCTTTGCCACCTGCTGCGGTTATTTCATTAACCGTATCGGTAGCTGCTTCGGCATTTAATTCAATGATATGTACCTCGGCGCCCTGCTTCGCGAAAAGGATGGACATTGCCCTGCCTATCCCGCTGCCGCCGCCTGTTATTATTGCTGATTTATTATTTAGTTGAAACATTTGTTGGTTCATTGGTTCACTGATTCATTAGTTCGTTGGTGGATGGTTTGATACTCGATCCAACTTATCTCGAGTCACTAAACTCTAATCGCTGAGCTGCAGCTTCTTTACTGACTTTCCGGACTCTCCTATAAAGAAACCCCCCGTTTCCACGGGATAAAATCATCCTGGCCCAATTGAACGGCTTTGGGTTCAACTTCGCCGCTGGCTACCTGTATTACGTAGTTTAATATCCGTTCGCCGGCCTGCTGTATGGTTTCGGTACCTTCAATAATGGTACCGCAGTTAATGTCAATGATATCAGGCATTTTAAGCGCAAGCGCCGTATTGGTTGACAGCTTAATAACCGGTGTTATTGGGTTGCCTGTTGGCGTACCCAAGCCTGTGGTAAACAGCACAATGTTAGCCCCTGCACCAACTTCGGCGGTGGCACTCTCTACATCGCTGCCGGGAGTACAAAGCAAGTTTAAACCGGGTTTGGTTACCTTGGCGGGATAGTCGAGCACGTCGGTTACCGGCGATGTACCGCCCTTTTTGGCTGCCCCTGCCGATTTGATGGCATCGGTAATTAAACCATCTTTTATGTTACCCGGCGATGGATTGGCATAAAAACCCGATCCGCCTTCTTCGGCACGGGCGTTGTATGAAGTCATCAACTGCATAAAATAGTTGGCTTTTTCTTCATCAACACAGCGATCGCTCAACTCCTGCTCCACACCGCAAAGCTCCGGGAATTCCGACAGGATAACCGAACCGCCCATTGCCACCAATATATCCGACGCATAACCCAATGCCGGGTTTGCCGATATGCCCGAAAAACCATCGGAACCTCCACATTCCAAACCAATACACAATTTGGATAGCGGTGCCGGTTTACGTTCGTTTTGGTTGGCTTGTACCAGGCCGGCAAAGGTTTGCTTTAGGGCCTGCTGCATCATTTCGGCTTCGGTGCCTACTTTTTGTTGTTCTAAAATCACCAATGGCTTGCTAAAATTAGCGTCCCGTAAGGCTATTTCCTGCTGTAAAATACTTACCTGTGCATTCTGGCAGCCTAAACTTAAAATGGTTGCACCTGCTACGTTGGCGTGGGTAACATAGCCTGCAATCAATCCGCATAAGGTTTGCGCATCCGAGCGGCTGCATCCACAGCCCATTTCGTGCGTTAAGAACTTTACACCATCAATATTTTTAAACAAGCGCTTGGAGTTGGCTTTATCAGCCGAAGCTGCTATATCGGCATTTAATATTTCCTCAACCGATTTGCCGGTTTTATACAAATCAACCAATTGGTCAACTTCGCCATCGTAGCTTTTGGTTTTCTTATAGCCCAGCTTATCTACCAGGGCCTCCTTTAAAACATCCACATTACGGTTCTCGCAAAACACCATCGGCACCACTATCCAGTAGTTACCTGTGCCTACCGAGCCATCAGCACGGTGATAGCCCATAAAAGTTTTACTATCAAAGTTGCTGGTGTCAGGCTTATGCCATTCCAGCTTGCGTGCGCCTAATTGAAAAGGCTCAGACGCATGATGAACGGTTTTGGTACTGATAGGGCCACCCTGCGGGATATATTCCGTTGCTTTAGCCACCAACACCCCATACATATAAACGGGTGCGTCCGGATTTAAATTAACCAGGCTGAATTTGTGCTTGGCTTTAACGGCTGCGGTTAACATAAAGGTTTGGTCCTCAAAATCAATCACCGTATCTTTTTCCAAATCCTGTAAGGCAACCAAAACGTTATCTTTTGGATGTATTCTTAAAAATTTCTCTACCGACATCTATCTGTATTTTTTCCGGTTCAAATGTACGTAATCAAGTATAATTATTATTGAAGTATCAGTTCAATAACAGGTATTTCATAAGGCGGCTTTTTTACCGGTAGCGTTAATTCAAGGTCGTCCTGGTTGCCGTTTGACGCGTTAGAAATCAGTTCCGAATCGTCGTTTAGCAATTGTGCATACTTAATTTTGCCTTTGTAGCCCGGTAATATCAGTTTACCATTTGCGGGGTAGTTAAATAACTGAACGTATAAACGTTTGGTAGTTGGGTTATAGGTAAGTTTCTCGCCATCGGGTATTTTAAAAGCTGCAGGCGCATAAGTACAATTGTAAACCGATTTGCTGTTGGCGTGCATCCAGTAGCTCAGGCTATCCAGTGCACGGGTGGCACGGTAGTCAAATTCACCGCGGGCTGTTGGACCAACGTTTAAAATAAGGTTACCGCCGTTGCTTACCGAACTAATCAATAAATCGAGCAGCTGGCGATGCGTTTTCCAGGTATTTTCATCGCGGTAATATCCCCACGATCCCGAAAAGGTTTGGCAGGTTTCCCAGGTTTTGCCATGGTATTTAGCCAGTTCGGCGGTGCTTACCTGTTCGGGAGTTTCAAAATCACCACCATCTTTGTAATCTTCAAGCCCCAGCCTGTTATTTACAATTATGCCGGGTTGTAGTTTCCTTACCAGTTTCAGCAATTCTACCGCACCCCAATCCTGATCCCTCTTGCCGTGCTTTGAATCCTTTCCCCACGACCAGTCGAGCCACAGCACATCAATTTTGCCGTAATTGGTTAACAGTTCGGTTATCTGGTTGCGCATGTATTGCCTGTATTTAGCCATATCGCGCCCTTTGTTTAAGCGCTCGTAATCGGCCTCGCTATGGTTAACCTGCATTAACGGATGTGCATCGTCCATGGTATAATCGGGATGGTGCCAATCCAGCAGTGAATAATAGAAACCTACTTTTAAACCTTCGGCTCTGAAAGCATTTACATATTCGCGCACCAAATCGCGCTTGGCGCCGGTGTTTGTCGCCTTATAATCGGTGTATTTGGAATCGAACAGGCAAAAACCCTCATGATGCTTTGAGGTGAGCACCGCGTACTTCATACCCGCTGCTTTAGCTTGTTTGGCCCATTTTTGCGGCTCAAATAAATCGGGATTAAACTCATCAAAGTATTTTTGGTATTGTTCGTTCGTTAAATGCTCATTATGCTTTACCCATTCGTGCCGTGCAGCTAACGAATAAAGCCCCCAGTGAATAAACATCCCAAAACGCGCATCCGACCACCATTGCATACGGGCCTTTTTTTGGGCCTCGGTTTCGGTTCCTATCCTTTTTTGAGGGGTATTTGCTGCCGGCTGTTGTGCGCGGGCAGTGGTAATGGCCAGTGTTATTAACACCAACGCTATCTGCATTTTTTTTACCATAACAATTGCTGATATATTATAATTGGAATATTTTGTTCATTAAAACCCATTTCTCGCCTTTTAATGCCTTTTTTAATGGTTGCTGAAAGTTCCACATCAGTGTTTCCCATTCCTGTACTTTGGCATTGGCCGCATCCATTTCGGCTTTTTTATCGAAACTAAAGCTGTCATCTGTTTCCATTATCATAAACAAGCGCGTATCAAAGCGGTATATCTCCATATTGGTAATACCCGAACCGGTAATACTTTCCCTAATTTCGGGCCATATATCGGTATGATATTTTTCATATTCGGCTATTAAAGCCATATCGTCTTTTAAATCGAGGGTTAAACAATATCTGCGCATGGCCGGTTTATTTTTGAAGTAATTGTACGATTAACAATTGTAAAAAAATATTCTAATTAAAAGTAAATATCATTCAAAGTATTCTGCATTATTTCATCATTGTTACGGTTTTATCAATTTGGGGAATTTCAGGTCGTTAACTCGTCTAAATTATATTTGCTTCAAATGCTGGTTTTTTCCATCATTAAGTATACTTTTATCATTTAATGATGGGAAAAGGCAGCATTTTTGTTACGATTTGTTTTTACGAAAATGTTATTGTAAATTTGTTGGAAAAAGCCAGCATTAACTGGCAAAGTAGCGCTTAATGATGGAAAAAAACAGCATAAAATGGAATACCACAAGCGATAATGCCGTGCTGGGCGTTATCGGCAATTTTATACAGCATACCCGCCTGCAGCAAAATAAAACCCAGCAACAAACAGCCGAAGCAGCAGGCATTAACCGCTCAACCTTACGGGATATTGAAAAGGGAAACGGTGGCACCCTGCTTACCCTGGTGCAAATTTTAAGGGTATTGGATCAATTACCGGCTTTAAGAAACTTTGAAGTAGAAGAACAGATAAGTCCTTTGCTGTTGGCTAAACTGGAATTGAATAAACGCAAACGGGCCCGCAATAGCAATAAACCCGACGACAAAACTGATATTAACCCCGGCTGGTAATGATCACATCGGCATTTATAAATATATGGGATAAGCGTACCGGCGCCATTGCCTGGAATGCTGATACCGGCCTTGCATCGTTTGAGTTTGAGCCTGCGTTTATACGCCAGGGGCTGGATATAGCGCCCGTAAAGATGCCACTGACCAACGCTCCCGGCAGGATATTTTCATTTAGTGAATTGCGGGATAGCCAAACCTTTAGAGGATTGCCCGGCTTACTGGCAGATGTATTGCCCGACCGGTTTGGAAACACACTGATCAACGCCTGGCTGGCCCGTGCCGGTCGTGCTGAAAACAGCATGAACCCGGTTGAGGTACTTTGCTTTATTGGCAAACGCGGCATAGGCGCACTGGAGTTTGAACCGGTAGTACCTAAAAGCAACGATGCCGCTACCAAAATAGAGGTAGACAGCCTTGTAGACATTGCCGAAGCGATATTAACTGGCAGGCAAAACTTCCATACCACCTACCCCGAGCACGAGGAAAAGGCGCTGATGGACATACTGAAGATAGGTACCTCGGCAGGCGGTGCAAGGGCCAAGGCGCTGATAGCCTACAACGAAACAACCGGCGAAATAAAAAGCGGACAGGCCGATGCTCCCGAAGGCTTTACCCATTGGCTGCTGAAATTGGACGGGGTGCATGATACGCAATTCGGTGCCTCAAAGGGATACGGGCGGGTGGAAATGGCCTATCACCTGATGGCGGTAGATTGCGAAATAGAAATGACCGAATGCCGCCTGCTGGAAGAAAACGGTCGTGCGCATTTTATGACCAAACGGTTTGACCGCACCGCCGGACACGAGAAGCTGCACATGCAAAGCTTTTGCGGCATACAGCATTTTGATTTTAACGATGTGGGGCTATATAGCTACGAGCAATTATTTCAAACCATGCGCACCCTGCGGCTCGATTATCCGCAAGCGGAACAATTGTACCGCCGGATGGTATTTAATGTACTGGCCCGTAATTGCGATGACCATACTAAAAACTTTGCTTTTTTAATGGATAAAACCGGCCAATGGCGGCTATCCCCGGCCTTTGATGTGTGCCATGCGTACAGGCCGGGTAGTTTGTGGGTAAGTCAGCAATCGTTATCGGTAAACGGTAAAAGGCAGGGAATTAACCGTGACGATTTATTGGAAGTAGCCCGCCAGATGAATGTAAAAAAGGCCAACAACATTATTAACCAGGTACTGGCATCGTTGGCCAAATGGGCGGAGTTTGCCGGCAAATGCCATGTGGATGAGCCTTTACAGCAAGCCATCGGAAAAACGTTGTTAAGTGTTTAAAACAATTCGCCCAGGTTAACGAAAAAGCCATGCGAACCGCCGGTGCCAACGCCGTAATCAATACAGATATTGGTATTTGAACGTTTGTTTATTTTTAACCGCAAGCCTCCGCCTGCTGCCGGGGCCATCCTTTCAAAGGCATTGGTTTTAAATTCGGAAAAACTTTGACCGTTGGCAAAAATTACAGCGCCTAACAAACCGTTGTTGGTTATCCCAAATCTGTATTCTGCTTCAAAATAAAGTTCGTTTTTCCCCCGAAACCTTCCTATGGCATAGCCCCTGCCGCTGTTGTTGTACATATCGCCACCGGTTGCCGGTAAATCAAGATAGGGAACTTTACCCGATGTAAATGCGGCCATGCTCCACAAAGCCAGCACATTATTTGAACCGGGCGATAGCCTGATATATTTCCTTAAATCCACCTGTACCGATTGCCAGTTGGCATCGCTGCCCATAGCCTTTAAATTTTGCCGGAAAGTGAAGTTTGCAAATATCCCCCCTAAGGGACTGAGCTGATTGGAACGGCTATCGTACAAAAAATCAACATTAAAACCTGATGATGTGGATTGGGTTGTTTGTCCGTATTGCCCATAATCAGAAACTGTATTATTTAAATTGCCGGTAGCAGTGATGTCATAATGCCTGTCGAAATTATAACCTATGCCGGCGTAAAAATTGGCTGCTATCTTTTTAAGCACGGTTTCGTACAGCCGAAAATAATAATAATCCAAATCGTTTTCATTGGCAAAGGTGGTAAAGGTGCCCAATCCATAGGTATCTGTCGGGTATTTTTGAAAGCGAATGTCGGTCACAATCTTATAATCGTTGTTGTTGGTCCAAAGTTCCGACCGTGTTAAAAAGGTGGTTTGACTTTTGGTATCGTAGCCTACATCGGCCGCTATAATGGAGTTATTTTGGCGATGACCGGTAGCGGTGTAAAAGCTCACATTGCCGCTTATATCGGCCGTAAAACCGGTGGATAGCGTATACCCTGCATAGGGGATGATGGAAAAATTATCCTTTTTGGGTGCTTCACGTTTATCAGGCGTTGCGTTTTTATCCAGTATCTTCAGGATGACATCCACCAGGTCACGCTGTTTGGCCGAATCGATATAGGCGTGCTGATTGCGGGTGTTAGTTGCCGGTGGATAAGCTATTGGCGGAATATCCTGCGCAAATGCCTGCATGGCGCTAAGCACCGCAACAAGGCAGACGGGGATTTTTAGTATTTTCAACTATGCCGGTAATTAATCACGCGGCAAAAGTAGGTTGTGGGTATTATGCCAACGTCACCCCTCCTTTACCAAATGGTAATGTTGTGAGTTTGTTACATGAGGTTTTGTATGCTTAAATTTTAACACAGAGCGCACAAAGGAGGCACAAGGAACACAGAGAAAAATAAAAGCAATTGGTTATCAATATTTTTAATAAATTAACAACCCTTTAATAAAAAAACTCCGCGCACTCCGTGTTACCTCTGTGCCCTCTGTGTTAAAAGTTCACCAGTTTACCCACACAAAGCGTCATAGAGCCATAAAAAAAGCGTTCCGTATCTCACCCCGGAACGCTTTGTCATCAATTTTAAATCAATAACAATCAACTAAATCCAGACCGGCATCTCACCTCCAGCCTTTTCTCATGCTCATTTACTGAACGATAAGCTCTTCATCTCATAATCGGTTATCGTTATTGATTAGACGTTCAATTTTAAGTTATGTTACCAATATTTTAAAAACCGCCGCCGCCCATGCCGCCACCCATGCCACCACCCGGAGGGCCGCCGGGGCCAGGACCACCAGGGCCACGGCCAGGACCATCACCCGGACGGAAATCAGGACGCTTGCCACTCATTTTCTGGAACCGGTAGGTAAACGATAACAGGTAATAACGACCTAACCTGTTAACATTGGTTTGGGTAACAAAGTTGCCGTTTTGGGTGCTGGTGTAGCCTGTATTTTGGTTAAACACATCCATTACCGAGGCCCGTAACGTAGCCATATTCCCTTTTAAAAACCTTCGCTCTACGTAAGTATTAAATATATTAGGATTGGTTGACCCTTTGTAACCGTAATAAAACGTTTTTGTATAATCATAACTGTAGGTCCAGTCTTTCCAAACGTAGTTTTTACCGTTTAAACCCACTATCCACGACCGGAAATTATCCTGAATACCCGGCTGATTGATTGAGTTTTTTGACGAATTGATAGCATAAGTAGTGTTAAACTCTGCATCAATAATATCGGTAATATCAACCCTGAAACGCAGGCCCTGCGATAGCACCAATGTTTTGGCTATATTTTCTTCGGTTGTAGGAGCGTAAGTACCCGCGTCGATATTGGTGATGTACGATATATTGTTATTGTACGACGCATTACCGATGAAGAACAGGTTATATTTACGTTTCTCCCAGGGCTTGGCAAACACGTAGAATGCCGATGCCGAATAGTAACCGCTGGCATTGCGGTAATCGGTAGCGATGGTACCCTGTAGCCTGGGGTTAGGGGTGTATGTAGCCGGGTAGTAAATGGTGTTGGCCACAATTTTATTATCAGTTTGCGTGAATGATAAATTGCTGAAGAACACATTACCCGATGTAAAATCAAACTTATTGTACCTTAACGATAGGCTGTTGTTGTACTCCGACTTTAAATCGGGGTTACCGGTTATAGGATACAACGAACTCGAGAAATCAGTTACCGGCTGCAATTCCGAGTAAGTAGGCTGGGCGCTGCTGCCGCTATAGTTGGCGCTTAATGATTGCGTGCGCGAAAAATTGTAGATAAAGTGCGCATTTGGCGAAAAGTTAAATGCCGTTTTATCGGTTGACAAGCCCGTGCTTGGCGAAAAGCCGGACAACTCCGACGGCTGCGCAACAACGCCTAATACAAAGTTATATTTCTTTTGTACAAAGCGGTAATTTACACCAAAGCGGTTAGTAGTAAAGATAAAACTATAGTCGTTACTCGAAATCGGATCATTTTCAAGAACGCCGCCTGCATCTAAAAAGTCTGTTTCCCTGTCGGATGTTGTATGGCTGCGTTTGTAGTTATAATTTAACTCCATGTATGAATGTCCGCCCAAAGGTTCGATATACGACAGCGATGTACCAATAGTATCCGTACGGCTGTTGATGTAGATAAACTGATCAATAGGCACGTTTGGAACGCTGGGAGGTATAAAAGTGTACACCGGGTTTTGATACGCATCGCTGCTTGAATTACCTACACCAACATTGATGCTAAAATTGCGCCCATGTCCGTTAAAACGGTGGTTATACAGGGCATTAATACCATAATTGGGGGCCGATGAATGGCTTAACGTGCTGATATCGTAGTTGGTGGTATCCAGCATATTGGTGCCATTGGCAACTGTATGCAAGCCCGCATAAGAATATGATGGACTTACTTTTAAATAATTTACCGTATCGGGCCGGTACTCCAAATTAAAGGTAAACCGGTGATTTAGCTTTTTATCAGTTTGTATATTGCTCGATTTATTGACACTTGTGTTGCCAAGCGAAAGGTTATCCTGCTCGGTTTTGCTGGTGGTATACACCGTATTATCAGTAAAGCTATAGCTGCCATAAACAGTAACCTTTTTGCTCCACGAATCGCGGTAGTTTAAGCCTATTGACCGTGCTGTGGTGATACCGTTGGTAACATTACCACCTCCCGGAGGGCCACCGCCGCCACGGCCACCCGGACCGCCACCACCACCACCAGGGCCGCCAAAGCTAAACAGGTTGGTATTGGTATTGTTTAAATTGCCCAACACGGCTATTTGCTGATTGCCGTTAAAGCTAAACATATTGGCCTGCGCCAGGTAACGGGTTTGATCTTTACTACCATCAATTTGCGGGATTGCATCGTTGCCGACACCCCCGCTGGCCTGGCCAAAAATGCCATGGTTACGGCTGGGCTTAATATTAATGTTTAATACAGTTTCGGGTTCGCCGGTTTTTATGCCGGTTAGGTTGGCCTGGTCGCCGTAATCGCTAACCATCTGTACGCTTTGTACGGCATCGGCAGGTAAGTTTTGGGTAGCAGTTTTTAAATCACCACCAAAAAAGTCTTTGCCGTTTACACGTACTTTGGTTACACTTTTACCCTGAAAAGTAAGGTTACCGCTTTTATCCACATCGGCGCCGGGGATCTTTTTTATCATATCCTCCACCGGTGCACCATCCCTTACCGGGTAGGCTGCGGCGTTAAACTCAACGGTATCTTCCTTTATTTTAACCGGCAATACGTCCCGTATTACTACACCGGCCAACATGGTGGTTGAGCCCTTTAAAATTATCGGTTTTAAAAATACGGGGTTATTGGTGTTGTCCATCGTCATCCGGCGCCTTATCGGCTCATAACCTATTGATTGAACAACCAAACTAAACTGTGTGCCTTTTATCCCCTGGAAAACAAATTTCCCGTTGGCATCGGCTATCGTCTTCAGGCTGTCGGTACCGGTTAAAATGGTGATGATGGAACCCGGCAATGTTGCCTTGGTCGAATCAATCACGGTACCGTGCACATCCCTGCCTGTTTGCGCATAGCTTCGTGCGCTGAGCAAAAGGGCAATGGCAATAAAAAAGTATCGTAATTTCATAATGATCTTTATTTAGATTCCGCAAAACAATACTAAAGGCTGCTGATAAAAAAATGCAATAGACAACGGCAAAAAAAGAATAGACTAAATGTTATTTTTAACCTATAAAAGCATAGTTTTAAGCACCAACTAACTAACCGCTATTTACATAGATAGAAATTGCCCGCTCATCGGTAAACTTTACCCGCCGATAGATTTTGATTGCCTTTGTGCAGCATTCATTTGTAATATTGCGGTTACAATTGCGCGATATAAGCAGTTGATAGTAAATATTTTATGAAATGATAGTTCCAAAGTCAAAAAGCAAACTGGTAACCATAATAATCCACGTATTGGTGTGGTGCGTATTCGGCACCCTCTACAATATTCAACCGCTCATCTGGAATATTACAGTGCCTTACCAGCTTTGGCTAAAGCAGAGCATCGTTTTTGGCACGGTGATCATCGCTTATTATGTAAATTCATCTATACTGGTTCCGCGCTTTTTGTTAAAAAACCGCAACAGCATTTATTTTGTAATTGTAGTAGGCATAGCAGCCTTTATAGCCCTGTTAAGCGGCTATGCCGATAACCTGCTTAACCTGCACCAGCTAATGGACGCGGCCTTTCATAAAATGCCAAGGCACAGGCCCGGCGGCAGAGATCATGCCTGGGACATTGGTACTATTGTAGGTATAACGGTAACCACCGCGTTGGTTTTAGGTATCGGCACCAGCATCACTACCATCCAAAAATGGCAAAACGATAAACAGGTGCACCAGGAAATGGAGCAGGATAAAATAAGTTCCGAGCTGTCATTCCTTAAAGCGCAAATCAATCCGCATTTCTTTTTCAATACCCTCAATAATATTTATGCGCTTACGCTGATTAATGCCGACACATCGCGCAAAGCCATACACCAGTTATCGCGCATGATGCGTTATGTATTGTACGATACGCAAAACGCTACCACGCTGCTGAGCCAGGAAATTGCTTTTATAAAAGACTACATCAGCCTGATGCAACTGCGGTTGACGGATGTGGTTAAAATTGAATTTTCAACCCCGGCAGCATTAAAGGATATGGCCATAGCGCCCATGATATTTTTGCCTTTTGTAGAGAATGCTTTTAAACATGGTGTAAGCGCCACCCAGCCCAGCTACATTAATATAACGGTTGAGCAAACCGGCAACACAACCGAATTAAAAGTGCATA
>JABDBM010000025.1 GCA_013288685.1 Bacteroidota bacterium
CCGTACAGGGCGGATTAGGACTGATTTCCTCGCGCCTTAAAGTTGAGGGGCCAATCGAAAAGGATAAAGGATCATTCATGATCAGCGCACGGCGTACTTATATCGATGTATTTTTAAATGCGTCATCTGATAGTACCATCAAAGGAAGTTCCCTATATTTTTATGATATCAATGCAAAAGCTAATTACCATTTTGATGATAAAAACGCGCTGTATATTTCGGGATACTTCGGTAAAGATGTTATTGAATTAAAAAACACCTTTGGCACCAACTGGGGCAACTCAACTGGCACTATCCGTTTTAACCATTTGTTTAACAGCAAGCTATTTTCTAACACTTCGCTGGTTTACAGCAATTATAACTATACCATTGAAAGTTTCGAGAGCAATGATTTTTTTAAAGCGACCTCTCAAATTACTGATGTAAATCTTAAAGAGGACCTGCAGTACTCCATGGGCAATAGCCATACGCTTAAATTTGGTTTTAACGTTTTGCATCATACCATTGCTCCCGGCACCATTACTACCAACTCCACATCAAGCTTTAATGATAAAAGTATAGAGGAACGTTTTGGTTTTGAAAATGCGCTTTATATCAGCGATGAGTGGCAGGCAACTAATAAACTAACCATTTTATATGGGCTGCGCTTAAGCGGTATGTTCTTATTGGGTCCAGGTACATTCAGTAATTACGATTCGGCGGGAAACACGGTATCATCCACAACTTATGCTTCTGGCGCAACGGTAAAAGATTACTTTAATTTAGAGCCACGTCTGTCAGGCAGTTATAAACTGAATGATGAAACCTCGCTAAAAGCATCTTACAACCGCAGTACGCAAAATATACACCTGCTCAGTAACTCCACCAGCAGTACCCCTACCGATTTGTATGTTATGAGCAGCAATAACATAAAAACCGAAATTGCCGACCAGGTATCTGCGGGCTATTTCAGAAATTTTAAAGATAATATTTTCGAATTCTCGGCCGAGGTTTATTACAAATGGATGCAAAACCAAATTGATTACAAAGACGGTGCGCAATTGCTGGTAAACCAGGATGTGGAATCACTGCTTACGTATGGCACCGGCCGGGCGTACGGTTTAGAATTATTTTTAAAGAAAAAATATGGCCGCTTTAACGGCTGGTTCGGTTATACGCTTTCGCGGACAGAATTAAAGTTTCCTGCTATCAACAACGGGAATTATTATCCCGCCCGGCAGGACAGAACACACGATTTATCGGTTGTTGGCATCTATCAGCTTAATAAACGCTGGTCGTTCTCCAGTGATTTTATTTATGGTACGGGCAATGCGGTAACTTATCCAACAGGCAAGTACAATATTGGCGGCTTAACTACCTTTTCGTACTCACAACGCAACGGCTATCGCCTGCCATCGTCAAACCGGCTGGACATTGGTGCAACGCTGGAAGGGAAACAACATAAAAAATACCATTCCAGTTGGACGTTTAGTATTTATAACGTTTATGCTCACCGCGATCCCTATATCGTGTCCTTTCGCGACAGCAAAACAACGCCAAATACAACGGAGGCTGTTGAAACCAGTATTTTTGCAACCCGGATACCATCAGTTACCTGGAATTTTAAATTTTAGTGAGAAAATAGAGTCAGGAAATCAAGAACAAGAGACAAGACATGAAAAATTTAAAATATTTTCTTCCGGTTTTATTTGCTACCGTGTTGGTAACGTCATGCACCAAAGTAATCGATCTTAAATTGGGGAACGATACGGGTAAACTGGTTATCGAAGCAAATATCACCAACATTAACGGGCCGCAAAGTATAACCCTAAGCCAGAATGTGCCTTTTACCAGCACCAACGTTTATCCCCCGGTTAGCGGAGCAACAGTTACAGTTAGCGATGACAAAGGAAACACTTATCCCTTTACCGAAACCCAATCTGGTACGTATAGTATAAAACATTTGCAGGCTATTTTTGGCAGTACTTACACCATGAAGGTTACTACCGGCGGTAAAACTTATACAGCCGTTTCAACCATGCCACAGCCAGTAATTCTGGATTCCATTTCATCAAAAACAGATGATTTCAGCAAAAAAAGCGATGTAAGAAATATAACTGTCCATTTGCAGGACCCTGCGGGCGTACCCAATCAATACCGCTTTGTACTGTATGATAATGGCGTGCAGATAAAAGCCGTTTTTGCTTTTGATGATGAATTTACCGATGGCCGCTATTTAAATTTCGACCTGTTGCAAAACGAAACTGACATTCACCCTGGCGACATGGTAACCGTGGAAATGCAATGTATCGACCGCCCCGTTTACACCTATTGGTTTACATTATCGCAGCAGTTGCGTAACGGGCCCGGCGGTGGCGTAACCCCATCCAACCCGCCTACTAATATTACCCCGGCCACGCTTGGGTATTTTAGCGCACATACTACGCAGCGTATTACTTTGTTGGTTAAATAATTTATTATTTGAAGGCAATTAAGCCTCTACCCCAAATGTCAGAAATGACATCGGGGTTCAATCCAACTCAACCAACTACTTTGCAAAAAGTACCTTTATCCCGGTAACCTGTTTAATACACCGCGCCGGCTTTTTTTCGTCCTGTACAATAATACGAAACGGGCCGTCACCATCTGGCAACGGTTTGCCGTCAACCCGGCTGGCTAATATGATCGTGCGATCGGTAAAGCCTTTATCTAATTCGGCTAAAGCAAAAATAACCTGGTAACCATCACTGGCTTCTACCAAAATATATTTGGTCAGGTTTTCACCCCGTAGGTCTTTTCCCATGGTGGCACCGGCCTTTTGCAGGATATCTGCCAACACCACACCCGAATAAACATGGTCTTTCCCGTCCCTGTCTTTCCGGGTAACGTCCGCTTGCTGAAACTGTTGCAGGTCGGCTAATTTCAATTCAAGTGATGTCGCGACTTCGCCACTTACTTTAACCGAGGCTTCTTTTGATGCATCCTGAGCTTTTGTTAAAACGGGGTTTGATAAAAAGCCCGCGACAATGGCAATAACTACCCAATAATATTTCTTCATTTCGAACTTTGTTTAAATTTTTGAACTGGTAATAAATGTGGATCTGAAAAGCGGGGGTCCGTTATAAATGTTGAATCGGTAAGCATATTTAAAAATGCAATAAGTTCCTTTTTTTCATCCGGGCGAAGATTAAGAGACCTCCCTCCTGTCTCGTTGGATACGCCACGGATAAATGAGCTTAAGGATGCCGATTCCTCTACGTGGTCGCTGTAATGGTCAACTACTTCAGCCAGCGTTTTAAAGCGGCCGTCGTGCATGTAAGGGGCGGTCAAAGCGATATTGCGTAAGGTTGGCGCTTTAAACCGGCCGCGGTCAGATGACAGGCCGGTTAATGTTTCGATGCCTGCATCTTTTGGGATACTATCCAGTCCATTGTTATGAAAAAGCTCCATATAGTTTTTAACGCCGCCATGGCAATGGGCACAGTTAGCGCCTCTTATGCCAGTTTGCGGCTGCGGTGCGTTCATAAAAAGCGCCAAACCTTTTAATTCCTGCGGCGTTGGCTGGTAAGTATTGCGGAGGTATTGATCGTAGTGCGAATTGCAGGATATTAGAGTGCGTTCAAATTGCGTTATCGCCTTTACAATCCTGTCGCCGGTTATGGCTTCATCACCATAAACAATTTTAAATAATTGATGGTAAACCGAACTTTCGGCCAATTTATTCGCCGATACATCAAGCGATTGGCCCATTTCGTGCGGGTTTGTCAACGGAAAAGCAGCCTGTTCTTCTAAACTACCGGCGCGCCCATCCCAAAAAAACTTCCTTGTCCACAGCAGATTGGTCAGCGACATGGAGTTACGGCTGGTCGGCACATTGTCAACGCCAGTGCTAAACGATCTGCCATCAGTGAAAGCCCTGGCCTGCTGGTGGCAGTTTGCACAAGAAATCGTGTTATTTGCCGATAATGACTTTTCGTAAAACAGCATCCGGCCTAAATAAACACCCTCTTTAGTGCTCGGGTTATCATCCGGAACATTTATGCGATTTCCAAAATTAGCAGGGTAAATGAATTTATACGGACCGGTTTCCATATCACTTTTAATAAACGCCCAGCCCGATAACGTGAAAATAACCATTGACAACAGCAGCACAACTGCACTTTTGCGCTTTATTTTGCTAAAATCGGGGTTCATGATGCCAATCGTTGGGTATTTTGTTATATAACGTAAAGATGGAAATTGTTTTTAGATGAAATTATTAAAAGATGAAAAAAATGCTTTGATTTCAGCTTTTAGCTATTTTAAGTCTTTTTATTATCTTGCAAAATATATAAACTGTTGTATATGAAAAATAAATTACCTTTTATCTTATTGCTCACTTTGTGTACACATGTTTTTGCGCAGGAAAAATTCTCGCCACCGGCTACTAAAACAGTACCGGTTAAGGATACGCTGCATGGCGTAATTTTAACCGATAATTACCGCTGGCTTGAAGAAAAAACAGACCCAGCTGTGGTTGAGTGGACCAGGGCGCAGCACGATTACGGCGAAAAATACCTTGCACAAACACAAAAAATGCATCCCGGTTTAAAGGAAGGCATCGCCAATTATATTAATATGGATTATGAAGGCCCCCTTACAACGGTCGGTAAAAGAGTTTTTCAAACAGTTAAGAAAAAGGGCGACAAGCAATACAAAATATACACAATAATCAATGGTCAGAAAATGTTGATGTGGGACCCGGTTCAATTAGATACCGCCGGTAAAATCTCCACATCCAACACCAGCTATACTTACGATGGCGAGCGTGCAGCCATCAGCGTACAAAAAAGCGGCGCCGAAGTAAACACCGTTTACATTATTGACACGCGCACCGGCAAACAGCTTTATGCCCCGCTTACCAACATATTTGGTTTCGACTGGACAAAAGACCAGCAACATGCTTATATCACCATTCGCAGCCAGGAAGACGTGGATAAACAGCGTCCGTTAAAAACCTACCTGCTAAAAATCGGCGATCCTGTTGAAAAGGCAGTGTTTATAGGTTCGCCTGCCGATGCAAAGAACAGCTTTTATATTTATGATAACCGGTACAGCGACGTTACCTTTTTGGGCGAAAGTGATTTTTATTCGAATAGCCTTAAAATAAAAACAACGGGGAGTTCGTCAGATGGAAAACTAATCTACAGTAGTAAAAAATTTACTGCGTACCCCGAAGCTATCGGCAGCCGCCTGTATATAAAAACCAACGATAATGCACCAAACAGTAAGCTGATGTTGGCAGATAAGGCCAATCCTGATTACAAAAACTGGAAAACACTGATCCCCGAGGCGCAAACAGTGATGGAAGATTACGTGGTCACCAAAAAAAATATAATTGTACAGGACAAAAAAGATATCCAGAGCAGGCTAACCATGTATGATTTAGCCGGAAAGAAAATAGGTCCTGTACCTCTTCCCGAAAGCGGCAGTATATCGGGCATTTCCTATAACCGGGACCTCGATTCGGTTTACATCTCGCTCGTTACCTTCACGTCAACGCCAAAAACTTATGTAGCATCGCCTTCAAACTTTAAGTGGCGGCTATATTATCAGCGTCAATTGCCCGTTGATATGAGCAATATTACCGGCGAAATTAAATTCTATAATTCGAAAGACGGTACCCGCGTGCCGGTATTTGTACTGCACCGCAAGGATATGAAGCTGGACGGCAGCAACCCTGTGCTGCTAACCGCTTATGGCGGCTTTCAGGCGGGCATTAAACCCAGGTATTATGGCTTTTACGCACCTTTTATTCAACGCGGCGGCGTTGTGGTTGAGCCGGGTATTAGAGGTGGCGACGAGTATGGCGAAAAATGGCACCTGGACGGAATGCTGGCCAAAAAACAAAACTGTTTTGATGACTTTTATGCCTGCGCCGAATGGCTTGTAAAAGAAAAATATACCAGCACAGGCCATATTGTTGCCATGGGCGGCAGTAACGGCGGTTTATTAATGGGTGCAGCCGCAACGCAACGGCCCGATTTATTTAAAGCTATTGTATGCGAGGTACCCTTATTGGATATGTTGCGTTATCAGAAATTTTTGATAGCCCGCTACTGGATACCCGAGTATGGCTCATCGGAAGATCCTGAGGCGTTTCAATGGTTGTTGCGATATTCACCCTATCAAAACATCCGCGTTGGCGTGAATGTGCCGCCCATGCTGGTAACCGCCGGGGCCAACGATACCAGGGTTGACCCTATGAATGCAAAGAAATTTGTGGCAGCATTACAAAATAACTCCTCACAAATAAGCCCGATTATTTTGCACATGGATTACGATAGCGGCCACGGCAGTGGTCAAAGCACCCAGCAATCCATTAATAACTGGACCTTTGTATTCGAATATATCTTGAATCAGCTAAATATGTAAAACACTGAATATTTAGCGATTATCAAACAAAATGCATAACAGATTGTACTAAAAAAAGCGTATAAAGCCGATTACTAAAGCCGAAATATATTAATGGAAGAAACAGACGTTCTTTATCACGTTGACAATAGCTCGTACCACGAATTGATGGAAGAAGCCCAGCGCCTTGCTCATTTTGGCGCCTGGGAGGTTAATATTATTACGGGGGCGGTAAAGTGGTCGAGCGAAATGTACCACATGTTGGGTTATGATCCCAGGGAAACCGAAGCCACCTTTAATAACTTCATCAAAAAACTCCATCGAGAAGATATAGTGTATGTAAAGAAGAACCTTGAAAATCTTTTAAGGTACCCCAGCGACGATACATACGATTTCAGGGTGGTTGACAAAGTTGATGGTTCCATCAGGTATTTACGAACCGGTATTGTAGTTAAACGCAATAGCAAGGGCATAGCAATCAGCATGACCGGCTTTAGCCATGACATTACAGCTCAAAAACTTGCTGAAAAGAAAATAGAGAACGTTAATAAAGATCTGAAGACATTTTTCAATGTTATTGATGACGTTTTTTTCTCAGTCGACGTCAGGGCGAACAAGCTAATCCAAATTTCGCAGGCCTGCCAAAAGTTATATGGTTTTGGTGATGACGAACTGCTGGTCGATTTTGGGCTGTGGAATAGAATCCTTCATCCCATGGACCGTGACACCGTAGCATTGGGCGATAGTTTGTTAGCGCAAGGGGAAACGATTGTAGGCGAATACCGCATCATCCGAAAAGACGGAGTAGTGCGCTGGGTGGAAAGTAAGATTATTCCTACTCTCGATAAATCGGGTAATTTAGTTCGGTTAGATGGCGTAACCCGCGATATCACCGAACGCCGGACTGCCGAAGAATCGCTTAAAAAATCAGAAGCTAATCTTCGCACTGTATTTAACCACACAGATATCGGCTTTGTGCTTTATAATACTTCCCTTCACATCGTTTCTTTTAACGCCGAGGCTGATGATTTTTACATTGAACATTATGACAAAAGGCTAAAGGCTGGCCTCTGTGCCATTGATTATTATAAAAAAGAAAAACGAAAACTGCTGGATAAAATAGTAGCCAAAGTAAGTACCGGGGAAATAGTAAATTACGAAACCAACTATTGTGCAAAGAACGGCGACGTTAAATGGTTTGATATAAAATGGGTTGGCGTGTTAAACGAACAGCAAGAGCAGATTGGCATTTTACTAACCTTTAAAGACATTACCGAAAAAAAGGTGCTTGAGCTGGAGCGCGAAAAAATAACGGCCGATTTGGTGCAGCGAAATAAGGACCAGGAACAGTTTAATTATATGATTTCGCATAACTTAAGAGCACCTGTAGCTAATATAACCGGGTTGCTTGAAATGCTTAATGACCCCGACTTGAAGGATGCTGAAAGGCAATATGTGCTCAATGGGATTTCGCAGTCGGTTAAAAGCCTCGACTCGGTGATAATTGATATGAACCATGTATTGCAAACCAGGGAATTGATCCATGAAACCAGGGAGGACAATAATTTAGAACAGCTGATAAATGAAATTAAGTTTAGTATTGATAATTTAATACTAAAGGAACAGGTGATTATCAAATGTAATTTAGAAGTGGAAAATGTATTTACCATCAGAAGCTACCTTTACAGTATTTTTTACAATCTGATTTTAAATAGCATTAAATATAGGCAACCTGGTATTCCACCGGTAATTGAAATTAAAAGTACATTGATAAAAAATAAAATTGAATTAACGTTTACCGATAACGGCAAAGGTATCAACCTGCAAAACCATGGCGCGCAACTATTTCGATTGTACAAACGTTTTGATACCACGGTGGAGGGCAAAGGAATGGGCCTTTTTATGGTAAAGACGCAGGTTGAATCACTGGGTGGCACCATTACAGTTACCAGCGCATTGCAGGTTGGGACCGAATTTACCATACTGTTGCCGGTGAAGGGTTGAAAGGTGGCGGGGAAAGTTCGTAAAATTTGAAAAGACCGCAAATTAGTTTCCCACCCTCCTCACAACATTTGTTGCTACCTCTTACAGACTTTCATTATTTTACCGATTACCTGATGATTAGAACAATTTTGGTTCCATTGAATCGGCGTTTTCACGCGGTGAACTCCATCTACAATCGAATGAAAACCACCAGGCAATCGGTTCAGTAATAAATTATTTCTTTCCCATGGCATATTTAATGCCGCCCAAAAGGTGGCCCAAATAAAGCGGATCGGCATACGACTCATCAGTATGACCAAGCGCAGTATAAAACGCCCGGCCGCCATCATATTCGTGGTACCAGCTCATAGGGTGGTTATCGCCATTATTGCCGCCATTGTAGGTTTTTTCGTCAATTTTTATCAATACGTGCAAATCTGGTGCTATCCACTTAAAGTTATACCACTCGTCCAGCCTTTTCCATTCAGATGGCAATCCTTTGGTAGCTATAAAGTTAGGGTCCACAATATGAAGTGTAGCAACCTGCTGTACGCTTGGATGATTTCTAAAATAAGCGCCTACCAGATTGCCATACCAGGGCCAGTCATACTCGGTATCCGTTGCCGAGTGTACACCTACAAAGCCACCGCCAGCGCGGATATATTTTTGAAATTCGGCTTGCTGAGCATCATTTAAAACATCCCCTGTGGTACTTAAAAATATAATGGCCGCGTATTGTTTTAAATTGTCGTAAGTAAATTTGGTGGCGTCGGTGGTTGTATCTACATCAAATTTGTTTTCCTTCCCCAACTTAATAATAGCCGGGATACCAACCGCAATGGAGTTATGATGAAAACCCGCAGTTTTACAAAATATTAAAACTTTAGGCTTAGCCATAATTTGCGTTGCCATGAAGCACGCAATAAGGCCGATGATTAATTTATGTTTCATGTTTAGTTTAATTTTAAGTCCATAGTCCATGGTCGATAGTCCATAGTAAAAGACCGTCCAGCTATGGTCCATGGACTATTGACCATACGCTTTCTAAATATTCCCCTTTTTCAATTCATCCACAGCAAAATTAGCTGCTCTTGCGGTCATGGCCATATAGGTTAGCGAAGGATTTTGACATGCCGATGATACCATACTGGCGCCGTCGGTTACAAACACATTTTTTGCGTCCCAAACCTGGTTATTGCCGTTAAGCACCGATGTTTTCGGGTCGCGCCCCATGCGGGCGGTTCCCATTTCGTGTATGCCATCGCCAACGTGGTGGCCATTATCCCACGAGTGTACGTTTTTTACACCAGCGTTTTCCAGCATTTCCCTGGCTTCCTTTACTATATCCAAGCGCATTTTTTTCTCATTATCCTTTATTTCGGCATCCATGGCCAGGATGGGCAGGCCCCATTTATCTTTTCGGTTCGGATCGAGTGTTATTTTATTTTCGTGATAAGGCAACAACTCACCAAAGCCGCCAATGCCTATTGACCATTGCCCTGGTTCGGTAAGTGCCTCTTTAAAGCCCGCTCCAATATTCAATTCAGCCACGTTGCGGCTCCATCCCTCACGCGATGCGCCTCCCTGGTAACCAAAGCCCCGCATGTAATCGCGTTTATCGCCCATTAAGTTGGCAAAACGTACTACGTAAATACCATTGGCCCGTCTGCCGAATGTATACTTATCCTCGTACCCTTCCATAGTTCCCGATGCGCCGAGGTTGTAGTGGTGGTCCATTATATTGTGCCCAAGCTCGCCGCTGCTGCTGCCTAAACCGCCCGGCCATATATCGGTTGCCGAATTCATTAACACCCAGGCGCTGTTTAAGGTAGAAGCATTTACAAATACAATTTTTGCATGATACTCATAAGTTTGATGCGTTTCGGCATCCAATATCTCTACCCCTGTAGCTTTTTGGGTATCCTTATCATAAATAATTTTGGTAACGATGGAGAACGGCCTTACAGTTAAGTTTCCGGTAGCCACAGCCGCCGGCAAGGTGGACGATTGTGTACTGAAATAGCCCCCAAACGGACACCCTTCCCAACACCTGTTGCGGAACTGACAAGCGGTGCGGCCCGGAATAGCCTCGGTTAAATTGGCGCTGCGGCCAATAATCATGTGGCGGGTATCGTTATAATGTTTTTTTAACCTTGCTGCTACATCTTTCTCTACAATATTCATTTCCATCGGCTTTAAAAAATGCCCGTCAGGAAGTTGAGGTAATCCTTCTATCGAGCCGTTCACACCGGCAAATTTCTCCACATGATCGTACCATGGCGCCAAATCTTTATAACGTATGGGCCAGTCAATTGCCCAGCCATCTTTTAAATTAGCTTCAAAATCAAAATCGCTCCAGCGGTAGCTTTGCCTGCCCCATAAAATTGAGCGGCCACCCAACTGATAGCTGCGCCACCAGTTAAAAGGCTTTATTTCGGTATATGGCGCATCCTGTTCATTGGCCCAGTAATCCATAATGGGTTCGCTGGCGCCCCAATTGCGCGAAATAACCGGGCGCTCTTTACGCTGCTGCTGTGTTGGACTGCCGCGGTGCTCAAACTCCCATGGATCTTTAGCTGCCGATTTATAGTCTTTTATATGTTCAAAATTACGGCCTCGCTCCAGCATAATGGTTTTTAACCCTCTTTCAGTCAACTCTTTGGCAGCCCAGCCACCGCTTATTCCAGAGCCGATAACGATTGCATCGTACGTGTTATTGATTTTAGCTTTGCCGTTTATATTGACAGTATCTTTTGACATAATTTTAAAGAATTTAAACCCGGAACCTGGGTAGCATGAACAATTGGTAACGCAATAATATTAATTAAAGCGGCTATTAGCAAGTAATAATTGTGATAGAAACAAGCAACAGGTTATATAAGAAACTTGCCAACAATAAAGAAGCCCGGAAAAATGTGATTACACTTACTTTTTTTGGCCCACCAGCATCATTTATTTTATTGATGAAACCACTCACTTTAGCATTTAGTAAATAAATCGGATACGTTAGGCCAAACCACACAATTAAGTAATTTGTTAATTGCTAAACATAAAGAAACTATGCTAAAACCTCCTTCCAAGATAAATAAGTGTTTGGCTGCGGCCAGCCTTCTGGTCGTTTTTATCATTGATGTTATTACGCCAACCGAATTCGTGGCTGATATTTTATACTTATGCTGTATTTTACTGGTCTTTAAGGAACCTACGCGAACGATCATTAGCTTTAGTATCGGCGCTTGCCTGATGATCATTATCGATGTACTGTTTGTTGATCGTAATTTAAAAGTTAACCTACCCCATTTAATCAATCGCGGGATGTCAATACTTGTTATCCTAATCATATCCTATACCGCTATATTATATCGAAAGTTAAACCAGGCGAATTTGCAAAAGGAGCAGCGATATTTAAAGGCGATTGAAGAAATGATATTTATTACATCGCACCAGGTTAGAAAGCCCGTAGCCAATATATTGGGGCTTATTAATATTTTAAATAATGAGCGCATTGTTTTAACGCCATCCGAATTAAAGGACACCCTGCAATACCTTCTTTCATCGGCAAATGAAATGGACAGTATCATTAAAGAACTAAATATTTTCATTGAGAAAACCGGACAGCAAAACGCTGCCGCGTCAATAGTTCAGCCTAAAGAGGTACGTTTAAGCAGATCCCAATCCAGGGAATATTCAATAGATTGTATGCTGATGGCCGTAGCGAATTAATTATTACCACTCACATTGACCCAATAGCGGTAATAAATTGCCTGCTGAACGCATAAGAATTGGCTCCAGCCTCAAATTTTAGTAATTTGCGGGTTCATTAAATCCGCATGAGTATTACCACCTACGGCTTGCAAGAAATAAAAAAGGAGATTCAGCATCTGCCGAACGAGCAACTTGCCGAATTGACCCTGCGACTGGTGCGTTATAAAAAAGAAAATAAAGAACTGCTGGCATATTTGTTGTTTGAGGCCAGCAACGAACAGGCATTTATTGAAAAAGTGAAAGCCGAAACAGGCTTTATGTTTAGTCAACTGCCATCGCAAAGCTACCTTGCGGCGAAAGCCATCCGCAAAATTTTAAGGATGATAGGTAAATACACTAAATTTATAGCTTCGAAACCGGCAGAAATTGAATTGCTCTTGAATTTTTGCTATAATTACCTCCAATATACCGACAGGAAGGCTTCATACAAACCATTACGGCTGATTTTGACCCGGCAGATGGAAAAAATACGCAACCTGATTGGTAAGCTACACGAGGATTTGCAGTTTGATTATACCGAAGAATATAACTTATTGCATACCGAAGCCGAAAAGAAGTTTGTGTGGTTATTCAAATAATTTATGGGTTGTAACATCTCACAACTTTTAATATCTAACAATAAAAAATTAACTATTAGTGGTGGAAAAAGAAGCAGCTTTTAAGAAAATATACGAAGCCAATTCAAAAAAAATCTACCATTTATGCTACGGGTATACGGGCGATGATGATGCTGCGAGCGATCTGTTACAGGAAACATTTTTAAAGGTTTGGCAAAACCTGGATAAATTCAGAAACCAGGCGATGATATCGACCTGGATTTATCGTATTGCTGTAAATACATGCCTTACCTATTTGCGGTCGGAAAAGCGGCAGGCAAAAGACGAACTGACACCATTTATATCCGAAAATAAAAAAGAAGAGCTATCTGAGAAAAACGAACAGGTGGCCTTGCTTTATAAATGCATATCTAAATTGGAAGAGTCAGAAAGAATAATAATTATGCTGGTGCTTGACGAAGTACCATACCCCGAAATTGCTGAAGTTTCGGGTATATCAGAAGGGAATTTGAGGGTGAAGATACATCGCATAAAACAAAAGTTAACGGAGTTATATAACCACTATGAAAGAATTTGAGCATTTGATGTCGGTTTGGCAGGGACAGCCAAAACGCGACACGCTTTCGGTGGACGAGGCGCTAAAGCAGGTAAAAAAGGGAATCCGCGGTATCACCAATAAATTGTATTGGGGCATAGTGGCCATGATTTCGCTTATTGTATGCGCTTTTATTATTACGTTCTTTTTTCCGTTCCGCTCACCGGCAACAACCATCGGCATACTAATTATACTGGTAACCATGCTCATGTACCTTTCACTCATTGTAAGGCACTATCATATATTAAACAAGCACGATTTAACCCTTAACCCCTCCGATTACCTGCACACGCTAAAGGAGTATCAAAAGAAACGTTCGAAACTGATCGGCTGGTTTTATTATACTTATGTATTGCTCATTAGCACTGGCCTGGCTTTGTATTTTGTTGAAGTACTGGAAAGTGCGCCAGTTTACTTTCAGTTGATTGTATACGGCTCAACCATCATCTGGTTTTTGTTTATCACCTTTTATTTAAAACCCCGAATGTTTAAAAACGAAGAGGAAAAATTAAATTTAATGATAGACAGGCTGATTCGCTTACAGGAGCAATTTGATTGATTTTAATTTGAAAATATGTTGATTTGAATACTTGAAAATCATTTGTTCAGCTTTCATATCAGGAAGTAAAAATTCTGTACGAAGCTAAAATCATGGTTTACAAAGGTTAACACAATTTAGTAGTTTTTTATATTTAAATTACTCATAATCAATAAGTTATTTAAAAATCAAAGCTCATATCTGTAACCATAAATTTCGCTAAAAAAGTCAGTTTTTTTTGAAAACTTTGCATGCCTTGTAAAAGGTGAAAAAGATAATTGATGAAGCAAAATCCCATACCAAATATCATAATTCTAAAATTCTCAAATTAATATGCCGACTATTAAAAAAGTTGAAATTACTGACGTTGACACTTTACTTTCCTTCAGCAAAAAGACGTTTTACGAATTCTTTGACCATTTGAACGAGCCTGCTAATATGGAGGCTTATTCTTCTGTTGCATTTACTGTCCAAAACATGCTCGACCAGTTAAACAACCCCGACTCTGAATTTTATTTTGCTATACTTGATGGTGAGGTTGCTGGCTATTTAAAACTAAACTTTAACGAAGCTCAAACAGAATACAAGGACAAAAATGCGCTGGAAGTTGAGCGCATTTATGTTTCGGGCGAACATCATGGCAAAAAGATTGGTAAACAGTTGTTAGATTTTGCTATTGCCATAGCTAAAAATAAGCAATTTGACTATGTATGGCTTGGCGTATGGGAGGACAACAATAACGCGCTGGGTTTTTATAAGCACAATGGGTTTGAAGTGTGCGGCAATCATGAATTTTTACTGGGTGACGACAGGCAGACGGATTTGCTGATGAAGAAGAACCTCTGAACCATGATTCGTAGGATTGAAGGATTCTTACGATAAGGCTAAATCAGGTAAATCCTCAAATCCCATAAATCATGGTTCAGACAATCATCCCCGCATAAACGGATTAAAATTCCTGGTGCCAATCTCCATACCTGCCGCCCGGCATACCGTTTTATCGCCAAATTTAAAGTTAATCTTATCCATAGCCTGGTAAAGGCGTATCCGCTCTTCATTATCCTCAAACAGGTTAATCTGGTAGCTGCCAAAACTCAAATTACTGAGCCTCACCCCTATCAGCCGCACCGGCCGGTGCTGATTCCAGGCTTTTTTAAATAAATTTTTGATACCCGGGATTAAAATATGTTCGGCAGCAGTTAGTGGTATTTTCTCCTGCTGTGTATGTGTCTCAAAATTAGCATAGCGTACTTTAATGGCCATGCACGATGATACCATGTTCTCCTTACGTAATTTGGAAGCCAGTTCCTCTGTCATGGATACCAGGATATTTTCCATGTAAATTTTATCGGCAATGTTGCTGTCAAACGTGCGCTCGGTCGAGATAGATTTTCTGTCGGACTGATGCACCACCTCCCCATCGTCGGTTCCCTGGGCCTTGTGCCATATTGCCCTGCCGGCCATTCCGAAAACTGCTTCTAAAAAACGGATATCAGCCTTTTGCAGGTCGCCTATTTTTTCAATACCGTACATATACAGTTTTTCGCAGGTCTTTTCGCCCAGCATAGGGATCTTCCGGATGTTTAATGGCGCTATAAACTCTTTTTCCTTACCATGGGGTATCAATAGCTGGCCGTTTGGTTTGGCCTGGTTGGTAGCCATCTTTGCTATTGTTTTGCACGATGCCATTCCAAAGGAAATTGGCAAACCGGTATCCTTTATTATCTTCTGTCTTAATTCTGATGCATGTTGATAACAATCGTGATAGCGATCCATCCCGGTGTAGTCAATATAAAACTCATCGACTGATGTTTTTTGATAAAGTGGCACAGCATTGTGAATGATTTGCGTAACCTCGTGAGATGCCTCGGCATAACGCCCATGCGTGCCACTAATAACTATTGCATGCGGACAAAGCTTCAGCGCTTGTTTAGTGGGCATGGCCGAATGTACTCCATATTTACGGGCCTCGTAACTGCAAGAGGCCACCACACCCCTTTCGGCCGAGCCACCAATAATTACTGCTTTGCCTATAAGAGACGGATCAAATTTTCGCTCAACAGATACGAAGAACGAATCGAGGTCGATATGTACAATCTGGCGTTTGGCAATCATACATCAAATATAACAAAAGAATGCAAAATTACTAAATAATTTAGCAACTTCACATTAGGCCAATCGTTAGTCAAATCCCATCTGGATGCTGGATAGCCGAAACTGCGGCTCGCTTTTTTTCCTTAATCCATACTCAAATGGGAAAAACAGGTCGCCCCATTTGGCAATTCGCACATAGTTAGTCTTGTTCCAAAAACCATATACGGTGAGTTTAATCTCATATTTAGCATCATACGTATCTTCTTTAACCGATGGATCTGTATTTACAGGTAATGATTGCCGGTCCACAGAGGTGGAGTCATACTGCATGGTCTTTGTCTCCATAAATAACTTCCAATGCCGGTAATCAACAGTGTCCAACCCCTTGGTAATTGTAAACCTGCCCCCTGGAAGCATTACGTACATCCGGTCCGATTCCCCGTTTGGATTAATACCCTCCATCCAGGAGCCGAGTTTAAACGTATCTCGCGATGGAACGATCTCAAATATCCAATTCTGTAAATAACTGGCGACATCTTTTGAACGATACCACGATTTATTAAAAGCATCATTCTCTACTTTCACGGTATACCCGTCGCGATCACCCATTTCATGCCTTAATAGTGCCTTTATAGGTTTTGCCGAGCCGCTAAACATAAATCGGTACATGTACGCATTACGATATCCGGCAATCGTGCAATTTAATATACTACTTTTTTCAAAAAGCTTTTGAGGCATAGCCTGTAGTGAATCTATAACGGGCTTTTGAGCCTTGGCGTGCAGAACGGCAAACACCAGCAGTAGGGGGCACAACTTTTTCATGTTCGGTTATTTATCAGCAAACCCAGTGCAATCATCAATGGCAAATGTGCCAGCGTTTTCAAATAACGCCAATATGCAGCGTCTATTAAATGTGATTTTAGTAGTATCCTAAAACTGCGAAAAAAATAGTAGCAATTATTGTAATATTACTAATATTTTTAGCAATTTAGCATTTAATTAGTTGGTGTTCGATGGAGTCATATTAAGATGATGCGGTAGTTTAAGTCTGCAAATAATGCGACTGTCTACTTGAATCAAAGCAACTCAATCTAACCTAATCAACTTAATACAACTTATTCAGCTCCAATGCAGTTCTATACCAATTATCTGATGATCATATCACCTTCCGATTTTATAAAAAAGGAGGTGAGCCGCTATAAACGCGCATCGGCTAATGTAATTGGTCAGTTTGACGGCATGTATAGCATAGCGCATATTACTGTCATGCATCAAACCAGGTGTAAGCCGTTTTTGGTTCAACCGGCTATTGCCCGAATGAGAGAACGGTTTTGTTCATTGCCGCCTGTTGAACTCCATATAAGTGGCTTTAACTATTTTAGTCACGGAAGTACAACTAAGACTATATACGCAGTCATTGAGCGAACGCAGCAAACCAACAATTGGTTTAACTTATTGATGAAGCAAATGAATATAAAGAGCAAAAATTTTGTACCACACATTACAATCGTGAAAAATATTCCCGTCGATGATTTCAATAAATTATGGCCTTACTTCGAAAACAGGGTATTTAAAGCCTCGTTTAAAGCGGAAAGCTTAACCATATTACATCGCGAAACCTATTCGGAATATGTGCAGTGGCGGGTTTACCGGGAATTGTTTTTTGGCGACAGATTATTGGCTTTTTAAGTTTATATTGGACTCTATAACGCTTTGTGCGGGAGAAATTAACCACAGAGAACACAAAGGAGGCGCAGAGCACACGGAGAATAGAAAAAAAAGAGTTTTTAACATTTAACAAATCAACGTATCACTATTAAAAACTCCGTGTACTCTGTGCATTCTCCGTTTCTCTGCGGTAAAACTAAACACACGACGTATAAATTGCTTATTGTTTAATACCCATACAATCGTTATAGAACCTTATATTGGCTGTTCAAAATACCTTTGTCCGCAGTTTAATTATGAGAAAAAGAAAATACACACGTTTTGCAATAGTGTTCCTCATTCCGCTGGCATTTGTTATATCACAATGTTTTGATAAAAACAAGGCGGCCGACCCAAGGGGCGCGGCCTACGCCGGTTCGGCATCCTGTTTAAAATGCCACAAAAACGTGGAACAAAATTATCTGCACTCGGCGCATTATTTAACCAGCCGGGCGGCTGCGTCTAATACCATGCATGGGAGTTTCGTTAAGGATTCAAACCAGGTTATCTTAAACGACAGCCTGAAAATAGTGATGGAGAAGCATGGCGACAGTCTATACCAGGCCGGTTACATCCATAATAAACTAAACAAAAAACGCCCTTTTGACATCACTTTCGGCAGCAACCGGGGCGAAACGTTTTTATCGTGGGTGGGCAATGAGGTTCATCAATTGCCTGTTACCTATTATATCAGTTTGCATCAATGGGCCAATAGTCCGGGCTATAGTACGGATTCGGCTAATTTTAGCAGAGTGCTTAGCGCCCGGTGTTTTGAATGCCATAGCTCGTTTATCAAAAGCATCTCTGCTGAAAACGGTTCGCCTGATCAGTTGGATAAATCTTCCTTGATTTTAGGTATCGACTGCGAGCGTTGCCACGGGCCTGCTGCTGAGCATGTGGATTTTCAAACCAAAAACCCCGATGTAAAGGAAGCCAAATATATTGTCAAAATAAGCACCTTATCAAGGGTAAGGCGGATGGATCTGTGTTCCGTATGTCATGCAGGCAATAGCAACGTAATGACTAAATCCACGTTCGATTTTAAACCCGGCGATACCCTGGCCAATTTTACCAGCGGCGAGAAATTCCACCGGGCGCAGGACGTTACCAAAATGGATGTGCATGGCAACCAGGTTAAGCTGTTGACCAGCAGCCTCTGCTATATGGAAAGCAATATAGAATGCACCACCTGCCACAGCTTGCACGATACTAAAGTTAAAACAGTGCAAACCTACTCCCAATATTGCACCAACTGCCATAGCGAAGCCAAACATAACTTTTGTAAAATGGCGGCTCAAATAGGCCCCGCCATAACCAGCAATTGTATTGATTGCCACATGCCGCTAAAAGCATCAAATGCTATAGTAATTGTTGGGGGCAAGCAAACAGCGCCGCCATTTTTGGCAAGGATGCATAGGATTGCGGTTTATCCGGAGGAAACGGAGAAGGTTAGGGAGTGGTTTAAGGCTGCTAAATAAATACCGTGGCTTTTACACCCTGCTATCAAATCATTTTAAAATACATTTGCAAATACTAAAAAAATTAGCAATACTTGTATTAATAAATGAAAGGGCAATGACCGGCTACCACGACTATTTAATTGTACTTACCCCCGCGGAAAGTATCATAAGCGATGTTAAAGATTTAAAAAATTTTAGCGCTGCCATGATTGGCGATTTCGAAAGCCGGCATTCAAAAGCACATATCTCTGTGCAGTACTGGCCACGCAAAAAGCCCGAGTGGATTGACCCCTTGCTGCCGAAATTAGAAAGGGATTTGCAAACCTTATCGCCGGTGGTATTGGATATTAATGGATTTGATTTTTTTGATGAACAATACAACCCTACTATTTACGCAAGGATTAACTATAACCTTTCGGTTGAGGCCTGGTTTAAGCAATTGAGAAAATATTTCAACAAATCTGACGCCATACCGCATATCACCATTGTAAAAAGTATTCCCAACACAACTTTCAATAAATTATGGCCGCACTTTAAAAACCGGGAATGGAACCGGCAAATGAAGATAGATAAGCTTACTATTCTGCGCAGGGAAACTATCGGCAGCGAGAATAACTACGAAGTATTCAAAGAAATTCCGTTTAACCCACGTTTAGACTTTTATGCTTTTACCAATGCGAAGCTAAAAGCGCAAACTACGCCGATTAAGACCGTTAGCACACAGCAGTTTAGCCTTTTTTAACAATTTTTTAACCCAAAACGGATGTTTTTCCTATATTTGTGCCGGGGTAAGTCTTTTACGGCCAGCTCCTCTTGAACTCCCCCAGGGTGGGAACGCAGCAAGGGTAGAGAGTTGAGCGGCGCGATAGAAGTAGCTTACCCTTTTTTTATTTTTTCGCAGGACTTCATCCTGCGCTTATGGATTTCGCCCTTTCAGGGCTTCTTTAATATCATCCACTAACATTCGTTGCCAACATCTGACGTTTTATTCGCCGCCACCAAACGTCAGTTTGGGTTGAAAAAAATCAACAATAATGAAACGAATTGAATACAGCAGCCCTGAACGGGCGTTACCCGTTAGCGACGGGTAACCCCCGTTCAGGGCACCATACAATTTAACCTGTTTAATTTTTGTATGATTAAATTCACCAATAAAAAGGGCGGATACAATTCGCATCCACCCTTTCTATATTTTAAATCGCCAGACTTTCGACTAAAGACTCAGAACTGAAAACTCGACTTAATTCCCCATTTCCGACAGGAATTTTATCCGCATCAGTTGTACTTCTTCGCGGGTATAATCGTCGTTGCCCAGTTCTGCAAGGGCATCATCTATTGAGTCATTTTCAGCGGTTCTGAAGTAGTCAAATACTTCTTCCTGCTTGTCTTCATCAATCATCTCGTCGATGTAATAATTAAGATTAAGCTTGGTGCCCGAGTTTACGATGGTTTCCACCTCTTTCAATATTTCCTCATAGGTTAATCCTTTCGAAGCAGCAATATCATCCAGGTTCAAGTGACGGTCGATATTTTGGATAATGAAAACTTTAAGGGCCGATTTATTGGCGGCGCTTTTAATCACCATGTCAATAGGGCGGTCAATATCGTTATCCTCTACATATTTTTGGATCAAATCGGTAAACGGCTTACCAAATTTCAACGCCTTCCCTGCTCCTACACCCGATATTTGTTTCAATTCTTCGGTATTGATTGGATAATGCGTGCACATTTCCTCGAGCGATGGATCCTGAAAAATAACAAACGGTGGCAAACCTTTTTGTTTGGCCAGTTTTTTACGCAGGTCCTTCAGCATTTGAAGCAATTCGGTATCTAATGCCCCACCGCCTTGTTTAGGTCCGTCTTCGCTGTCGTCATCATCAGCAGCCTCAATAGGCCGGTTTAATAAAAAGCGGATGCTGTACGGGTTTTCGATAAATGAGTTGCCGGTTTTGGTTAAATGCAGCAAGCCATATTGATCAATATCCTTCGACAGGAAATTATTCAGCAATGCCTGCCGTAACAACGAATTCCATAGGTTGCGGCCATCTTCCTTGCCCGAGCCATAATAATCCAGCAAATCGTGCTCATAGTTCTTTATCTGGGCATTCTCCTCGCCCAACAATATACTGATGATGTGGTGGTCATCAAATTTTTCACCTATTTGTTTAATCAGGCTTAATGCCTTGTGCAAATGCAGTTCGCCATCAAAATGCTCTTTGGGTCCGCTACAGTTATCGCACATGCTGTTACAGCCGGCTTCGTTAAAATTCTCACCAAAATAATGAAGTAACTGTTTCCGTCTGCATACCGATGACTCGGCATAATCAATAACTTCTTTCAATATTTGGGTACCAATTTCCCTTTCGGAAACCGGTTTATCCTTCATGAATTTTTGAAGTTTATCGATATCTTTTTCCGAATAGAAAGCCACACACACACCTTCGCCCCCATCGCGGCCCGAGCGGCCGGTTTCCTGGTAATAACCTTCCATGCTCTTAGGCACATCATGGTGTATTACATACCTAACATCGGGTTTGTCAATACCCATACCAAAGGCAATGGTAGCCACAATTACATCCACATCTTCCATCAGGAATTTATCCTGTGTATCGGCACGTACTTTTGGATCTAAGCCGGCATGATAAGGCAACGCTTTTACGCCGTTAAGGTTAAGCGCTTCGGCAACTTCTTCCACCTTTTTACGGCTCAAACAATACACAATGCCCGATTTGCCCTGGTTTTGTTTTACAAATTTTACAATCTCCTTTATCACATTCCGTTTTGCCCGCACCTCGTAATACAAATTGGAGCGATTAAACGATGATTTATAGATAGTGGCATTATTCATTTGCAGGTTTTTTTGAATATCCTGCTGAACTTTTGGAGTAGCCGTTGCCGTTAAAGCAATAATGGGTATATTTTCGCCGATGTTGCTGATAACCTGGCGTATTTTACGGTATTCGGGGCGAAAATCGTGTCCCCATTCAGATATACAATGCGCTTCGTCAACCGCAACAAAAGATACCTGATTAAGTCTTAAAAAATCAACATTTTCCTGCTTGGTAAGCGACTCGGGTGCTACGTATAGCAACTTGGTTTTACCGGCAAGTACATCCTCTTTAACTTTGGTTATTTCTGATTTTGTAAGCGATGAGTTCAAAAAATGTGCTATGCTGTCCGAGCCTCCAAAAGCCCTCAACTGGTCAACCTGGTTTTTCATCAAAGCGATTAGGGGAGAAATAACAATCGCTGTACCTTCACTCATTAAAGCAGGTAATTGATAACACATGGATTTACCACCACCGGTAGGCATAATCACAAATGTGTCGTTACCCGCCAGTATATTCGTAATAATCGCTTCCTGTTCTCCCTTAAAGTTATCAAATCCAAAAAAATTCTGGAGGTTGTCAAAAAGTGATTTTTTTGTTTCTATCATTATTTATGTATTCTTGAAATTGTATTAAAAGTTTAAAGTAACAAAATATTCTCAATAAACGATGGATTTACTTGAAAATTTTAAATAAAAATGATTATTCCGTGAAAAACAATTTCTTTATTTATTCATTTAAATACAGGCTAATACAGGGGTCGTATTTATTTAATTTTATTTAATTCAATAATTGCAAATTATTACACAAATTTACCCCGCATTTTACCCAATAAAATTGCTTAAAGTACATGAATAAAAACTATTATGTTATCATTATGGCCGGCGGCATCGGCAGCCGCTTCTGGCCCATCAGCAGAACATCCCATCCAAAACAATTTATTGATATTTTGGGCACCGGCAAAACACTGATCCAAAATACTTACGATCGTTTTTTAAAAATATGCCCAAAAGAAAACATCTATGTTGTTACCAATGATATTTATACGGGATTGGTAAAAAAACAGTTACCGGACATGGCCGATCATCAAATACTTACCGAGCCTGTAATGCGCAACACGGCGCCTTGCGTAGCTTACGGCAGTTTTAAAATTGAAAGCCTAAACCCGGATGCGGCCATAGTTGTTGCTCCTTCAGATCATTTGATACTGGACGAAGCTGCATTTTTAACCGCGATTGAAAAATCATTGCAAGTAGCATCGCAACATGATGCCCTAATAACTTTGGGTATAAAACCTTCGCGCCCCGATACAGGTTACGGATATATTCAGTATACCGAAAATGTGCTTAAAAATGATTTCCACAAGGTAAAAACCTTTACCGAAAAGCCAACGCTTGAAATAGCGAAAACATTTTTGCAAAGCGGCGATTTTTTATGGAATGCAGGCATCTTTGTATGGTCGGCAAAGTCTATTGTAAAAGCATTTAACCATTACCTGCCCGAAATGCATGAATTGTTTGCCGATGCACGCGCGGTTTACAATACCGATGGCGAAAAGGCCCATATCCACAAGAGTTATACGCAATGTACCAACATCTCCATTGACTACGGTATAATGGAAAAAGCCGACAATGTTTATGTATTGCCATCAGAATTCGGATGGTCGGATCTGGGCACCTGGGCATCCATCTACGATCTGGCCGAAAAAGACTATGTGGGCAATGCCGTTATCCCGTCCGAAAAGGTAATTATGTACGATTCCTCCAATTGCATGGTGAACGTACCAGGCGAAAAGCTGGTAATTTTACAGGGCCTGCACGACTTTATTGTAGTTGAAGCCAATAACACCCTGCTGATATGTCCACGCGACCAGGAGCAAAACGTTAAAAAAGTTGTTGCGGATGTGAAGCAGCAGTTTGGGACGAAGTATATTTAGGGTTTAGAGATTAGAGGTTGGAGATTAGTGGTTAGTCTCTAATCTCTAATCTCCAATCACCGATCGCTGCCTTATCGCCTCATACAAAATAACTCCGGTAGAAACCGAAACATTCAACGATTCAATCTCCCCAAACATAGGTATTTTGGCCAAATGGTCGGCAATCCGGATGATTTCATTACGTATACCATCCTCTTCCGATCCCATAATAATTGCCGTTGGTGCGGTATAATCAGGTTTATAAATATCTTCTTTTGTTTTTTCGGTACAACAAACCAGTTGTAAACCCGATTCTTGCAGAAATTTTATGGTTTGCATAAAGTTATCATGCCGGCAAACCGGGATTTTAAATAACGCCCCGGCCGATGTTTTAATGGCATCCGGAGTTACCTGGGCCGAGCCTTTTGCGGGTATTACAATGGCATGCACCCCGGCGCATTCAGCAGTACGGGCAATGGCACCCATATTGCGTACATCGGTAATAGAATCTAAAACCAAAATTAAAGGCACCTGGCCGTTTTCAAAAACCTGGGGGATAATATTTTCAATTTTTTGATAAACAATAGGCGATATAAAAGCTACAACTCCCTGGTGGTTCTTTTGCGTTAGGCGGTTAAGCTTTTCAACGGGCACCTGTTGGGCAGTTATTTGATATTCGTTTAGTAGTTCCTTTAGCTCAGCAAGCAAGCCACCGCCAATACCCCTTTGCAGGTATAGTGCTTCAATTTCTTTGCCCGAACGGATGGCTTCAACCACCGCGCGAATACCAAAAACCATTTGATTACTTTCGCGGGGAGCCGGCCTTGAATTATATGTCATTTTTATAAATTTACAGAACCACAAAAGTAGCTATATTAATTGATTTCGCAGTTATTGAACCAATGCACTAATTTGGTAATTGTTTGCACTTAGTGTTGGCACGTTACAAGTAGTTAACATTTTCAAAGTTTATTCACATATATTTAAACAACTGACTATCAATATCGATTTAAAATTATCAACAATTTCTCAACATCTGATGTTGGGCGCAGGTATCTGTTAACCAATTTTTTTAAACGGTTTTTTTTATCTATATTGTGTAATTGTTGAATAAGAATTCTAAATGCCCGCCATCTTTTGTATATTTTTGTTGCGATGATTTTTGAGAACGATAACCAGCAAAACAAGCCGAACACTACCGACCGGAAAAGCAGAATTACCAACCCAACCCCATATAGTGGATTGGGCAAATTGCCTCCGCAGGCCATTGATTTGGAGGAGGCCGTTTTAGGCGCTTTGATGCTCGAAAAAGATGCCCTGTCATCGGTTATAGATATTTTAAAACCCGAGGTTTTTTATAAAGACAATCACCAGAAAATATTTCAGGCTATCCGGCTGTTGTTCGAAAAAACATCGCCGGTGGATATTCTTACAGTGACCGCGCAATTACGCCAGCAAGGCGAATTGGAGATGATCGGCGGCGCATATTATATTACCTCACTTACCGATCGTGTGGCTTCGGCTGCCAATATTGAATACCACGCCAGGATCATCATCCAAAAATTCATTCAGCGCGAATTGATCCGGATTTCTACAGAGGTGATTCAAAGCGCTTATGAAGATACATCGGATGTACTTGATTTATTGGATCAGGCTGAGAAGAATCTTTTCGAGATCGCTCAAAATAACCTGCGTCGTGATTCGCGTAAGATGGACGACCTGATGCATGAGGCGTTAAAAGAAATTGAAGCGCTGAAAGACAAAAAAGACGGCCTGACCGGTGTTCCATCCGGCTTTACCGAACTTGATCGTATGACCTCGGGCTGGCAAAAATCAGACATGGTAATCATCGCTGCCCGCCCCGCCATGGGTAAAACAGCGTTTGTTTTAACCTGCGCACGCAACGCAGCAGTTGATTTTAACAAACCGGTGGTAGTATTCTCTCTCGAAATGTCCTCTGTTCAGTTAGTTAATCGTCTGATATCAGGCGAAACAATGATTGAACAAGAGAAAATACGTAAGGGTAACCTGGAAGAATGGGAATGGGCGCAAATCCACTCGAAAATTGGCAGGTTGGAACAAGCGCCATTAATTATTGATGACACCCCGGCACTTAACATATTTGAATTTAGGGCCAAATGCCGCCGTTTAAAATCGCAGCACGATATACAGCTCATTATTATTGACTACCTGCAGTTGATGCATGGCAAAGCCGATAACAAAGGTGGCGGTAACCGTGAGCAGGAAATTGGTAGCATATCAAGGGCTTTAAAATCAGTAGCAAAAGAATTAAATGTACCGGTAATTGCGCTTTCGCAATTAAGCCGTGCGGTTGAAACCCGCCCCGGAGGCTCAAAAAGGCCAATGCTTTCGGATTTACGTGAATCTGGTTCTATCGAGCAGGATGCGGATATGGTGTTGTTCCTGTACCGTCCCGAATACTACGGCCTGGAGGTAGATGAAGACAACATGCCTACAGCAGGCGTGGGTGAAGTAATTATAGCCAAACACCGTAATGGCGAAACCGGAAAAGTAAGGCTGAAATTTGTGGGCAAATACGTTAAGTTCACCGATTTGGAAACAGGCATGGATAATTCGTTTACCCCTGGCGGTGGTGCGTTTGCCGGTCTTGCGCCATCTGCCGATTTCGAAAAGCCAAGCAATTTTATTATCCGGCCATCAAGGATGGACGACATGGATGATGAATCGCCGTTTTAGCCGCCCCCACCCCCTAAAGGGGTGGATTTGATTATATAACGCTTCCTGCTCCCATTTAGGGGGCCGGGAGGTTAAAAAATCAACCCCAGCGCTATCCCGATAATAATTACCACCGGCGTTTTTATCTTCGTAAAATTTAACAGCAAAAAAGCGCCTATCATTACCAAATAAGCCATCCAATCTAATCCAAACGGTCTCACCAGCAAAATAAGGGCCGTCGCCATAAAGCCTACCGCCACCGCGTTGATGCCGCTTAATGAATTTTTTATACGGGTTATTTTCTTCAGGTCGTTCCAGAACGGCACGATGAAAAGAATAAGAATTAGCCCCGGCAAATTAATGCCGATAACAGCGACCACGCTGCCAACAATCTGACCTGGTATACCACTTCCTTTATTACCCATGGTCATGCTACCCAAAAATGAAGTGAACGAAAAAGTTGGGCCGGGTAAAGCTTGCTGTAACGCATATCCCGATAAAAACTCCGGCTGTGTTAAATAATGTTTTACACCTACAAACTCGGTATACATTAGCGGTACTAAAACTTGTCCGCCGCCGAATATCAAAATCCCGTTACGATAAAAATTTTCGAACAAACGGATGGGTAAGCTGAAAACCGAAGTTTGATTGATTAAAGCACCCAGGGCCGCAAAAAACAACAGAATACCTATAAAGTAGGTCACCTTATTGGGATTTACATTCGAAAATAACTTTACGCGCAATTCATTCTCCTGGGGTTGAGTTTCTAATGCGGAAGATATAATGCCGCCCAGCAAAATAAGCAAAGGGAATGCATAAGCGTTTTGCAAAATCAGCGTGGCAATAAGTGAACCTGAGGCCAGCATTAAACTAACCCTGGTTTTTAAAAACCGGCTGGCAAAGCTATAGGTAGCGTAAGCCACAATACCCACGGCAACCGGCTGTACAAACCGCAAAATCTCAGCAAATTGGGCCCTGTTGGCAAACATTTTGTAACTGATGGCGGCCATGCACATAATTGTTGCCGACGGGAATATCCAAATTAAAAAAGTAATAATTGCAAGCCGTAATCCGCCAACCTTCCAGGCTATGCCAACCAGGGTTTGGGTCGACGACGGGCCCGGAAGCAATTGAGCCAGTGCATTAAGCTCCATCAGCTCCTGCTCGGTTACATAACGGCGTTTTTCTACAAACTCGCGCAGTAAAACCGCAATATGCGCCTGCGGGCCGCCAAATGCCGTAAGCGTGTAAATAATTACGTCGCGGATAAAAAGAAGTTTCCTTTTGCTGTTATGGTTCATAGTATGTAGTCCATGGTCGATAGTCCATAGACCATGGTAGAATTTGACTTAAAGATATTTCATAACAAACCTTTTACTATGGTCCATGGTCTATCGACTATAATGAGCTCAATAATCATCCTCATCCTCTCCCACCACTTCCCGGTATACGGCCTGTAATTCCGAAAAAGCGTGGTTGTCGCGTTGCTCTTTGGTCACTTTCATACCGGTTTCGTAGGTTTTTATGGCGTCGTCTTTGCGGTTTAGCGCTTCGTATAATTTACCTAAATGATAATAAGTACCCACATAATTAGGGTGGTTGTTTATCAAATCCTCGTAGTACGTTAAAGCTATATCTGTTTGATTAAGACGCAGATACTCGGTAGCCAGTGCGTATTTTAGAAACGGGTCCTCCGGTTCGTTTTTTATAAATTCCAATAGCTTTTCTAATCTGCTGTTCTGCATTTTAAACTGTGTTATTTTTAACTAAATTTGCACAAATCTATAAAATATGAAGATTCTTGTTTGTATAAGTAATGTTCCCGATACAACTACAAAAATAACCTTTACAGATAATAACACCCAATTTAATACAGCCGGCGTTCAATTTATATTAAATCCGTACGATGAAATAGCGTTGGCACGGGCAATTGAACTAACTGACGACGGGAATGGATCGGTAACCGTTATTAACGTGGGTGAAGTTAGCACGGAGCCTACTATCCGCAAGGCGCTGGCGATTGGGGCAACCGATGCAGTACGTATTAATGCCCATGCGCACGACGCCTGGTTTACCGCTTTTCAAATAGCTGAATATATAAAAGCAAACCCCTTCGACTTAATTTTAACCGGCCGCGAGTCCATTGATTATAATGGTTCGAAAGTTGCCGGTATGTTGGGCGAACTATTGGATATCCCGTCGGTATCCGTTATCAAAAAACTAAATTTGGATGGTAACGTAGCAACCGTTGAACGCGAAATTGAGGGCGGCAAGGAAGTATTAACAATACCGTTGCCATTTGTAGCCGGTTGTGCCGAAGGCGTTGCCGAACCAAAAATACCAAATATGAGGGGTATAATGTCGGCACGTACAAAACCTTTGGTGGTAGTTGAAGCAGTGGCTGTTGAAACTTTATCGGAAGTGATTAGTTTCGAAACACCGGCGCCACGCGGTCAGGTAACATTAATACCTTCAACTGACCCTGCAAAATTAGTTGAGTTGTTACATACAGAAGCAAAAGTTATATAATATCACAGATTAAAACGGATTGTATTGATTACACAGATTAAGGAAATGAAACGCGCAAATAAAAATCTGCGGAATCAAAAAAATCAATAAAAATCAGTGATCCAAAAATAAAGATATGCCAGTTTTAATATATACAGAAAACGCCGACGGTAAATTCAAAAAATCAACTTTTGAAGCAGTTTCGTATGCTCGTGCCATTGCCAATCAAAATAATACCAGTTTAACTGCCATCTCCATAGGCGATGTTGAAGCGCAGGAGTTAGCACACCTGGGTAAATACGGCGCTGATAAGGTATTGAACGTTTCGGGCGCAAAGCTAAAGAATTTTGTAAACCAGGCTTATGCTTCGGTAATTGCCGATGCGGCGAAAAAAGAAAGTGCTGATATTGTAGTGCTTTCCAATTCATTTTCTGGTCGTGGCCTGGCGCCAAGAATTGCTGTTAAGCTGCAAGCCGGGATTGTGGATGGCGCAGTGTCGCTACCCGATCAAAGTAATGGTAAGTTTTTGGTGAAAAAAACTGCCTTTTCGGGCAAGGCATTTGCTGTTGTTGAATTAACATCGGTAAATAAAGTAATATCGCTAACACCAAACGCTTATAAAATTGTTGAAGCCAACACGGCGGCAACGATTGAAGATTTTAATGCGGAAACCAAAGAATCGGATTTTAAAGCTATGATCAAGGAAATTGTGCGCTCAACCGATAAGGTTTCGTTGCCCGATGCAGACATAGTAGTTTCGGGTGGTCGGGGCCTTAAAGGCCCCGAAAACTGGGCGATGGTAGAAGAATTGGCCGATTTATTGGGCGCTGCCCTGGCTTGCTCAAAACCCGTATCAGACGCCGGATGGCGGCCGCACAGTGAACATGTTGGACAAACTGGTATTGCAGTCAGTCCAAATTTGTATATTGCGATAGGAATTTCGGGAGCTATACAGCATTTAGCCGGGGTTAGCTCATCAAAAGTGATTGTTGTTATTAATAAAGACGCCGACGCGCCATTTTTTAAGGTGGCCGACTATGGTATTATTGGTGATGCATTTGAAGTGGTGCCGAAACTAATTTCGGCAATTAAGGAATATAAAGCCTCGGCTTAAAAACGATTCGCAGTGATGGGTAACGACATGAAAAAAATTAAGCTGGATATAGTTGGCTTATCATACAGCCAAACGCAATCCGGTGCCTATGCCCTGGTTTTAGGTGAAATTAGCGGGCGCAGAAGATTGCCGATCATCATCGGTAGTTTTGAAGCGCAGGCCATTGCCATAGAAATTGAGAAGATGACGCCCAGCCGGCCGCTTACCCACGATTTGTTTAAAAGCTTCGGACAAGCCTATCACATCAATGTGCTCGAAATTATCATCTACAACCTGGTTGATGGTATATTTTATTCAAAACTTATTTGTTCGGATGGCAAAAAGGTTGTTGAAATAGACGCCCGTACTTCGGATGCTATTGCTGTTGCTGTTCGTTTCGACTGTCCGATTTTTACCTACGAGTTTATCTTATCGACAGCCGGTATTGTAATTGAAGGTAACGATTTCGTTTATCTTGAAAACATAAATGATACCCAGGAAGAAAAAACAACCAGCACCCCGGCAGGAGGTTTTAACTCCCTGAGCACAGACGAACTGAAGACTAAATTACAGGAAGCCCTGGCCGATGAGTCGTACGAAAGAGCTGCCAAAATACGCGATGAACTCAACCGCAGGAAAGCTTCGTAGGATGCGAAAAGCTGAAAGACCAAAGCTAAAAGCAGAAAGACATTTGCTTTTAGCCTTAACCTTTGCGCTTTCAGCTTAAAAACACTATCTTAATCCTCAAAATATAACTAATACCCTCACATGGAAAGATATACCGGCTTAATAGGTATCGCACTGATTTTAGGAATAGCATTTGCTATGTCGAACAACCGAAAAGCTATCAATTACCGGGTAATTCTATCCGGCTTGGGAATTCAGCTTTTGCTGGCACTGTTTATCCTTAAAACCACTCTCGGTCAGGATATTTTTGGCGGATTAGCTTTTGTAGTAAAAAAGATATTATCATTTTCAGATCAGGGAGCCGAATTTGTTTTTGGTGCGGTAGCCAATAAGGATGCCACCCTTACCAAGATGCTGGGGGCTCAATACAGTTTTATCTTCTTCTTCAGGGTTATTCCCACCATTATTTTCGTAGCGGTTATTATCAGCATTCTGTACCATTTAGGTATTATGCAACGTGTGGTAAAGGTTTTTGCGTGGATAGTGTATAAAGTAATGGGCGTAAGCGGCGCCGAAGCGGTATCAAACGTGGGCAGCGCTTTTGTGGGCCAGGTGGAAGCGCAGATTTTGATAAAACCTTATATTAAAGCCATGACCATGTCTGAGCTCCTGGCTTCTATGACGGGTAGTATGGCCTGTATTGCTGGTGGTGTAATGGCTACTTACATTTCGCTTGGAGTAAAAGCAGAGTTTTTGCTGGCTGCAAGTATAATGGCTGCACCCGGCGCGCTGGTAATCTCGAAAATTGTGTGGCCCGAAACCGAAGTATCGGAAACTAAAGGAAAAGTATCATTAGAAGTAAAAAAAGCCGACGCCAACCTGGTTGGGGCCATATCACACGGTGCCAGCGATGGGTTAAAAATAGGGCTTAATGTAATAGCCATGTTGATTGGCTTTATTGCTATTATTGGCCTGGTAGATTATGTGTTAGGCAAGACAGGCTTCTTTTTAGCCACCCATTGGCACATGGGTCTCGATTTTATCAATATCGATTTAAAAACATTAAGCCTTAAACAAATTTTAGGCGCCTTATTTTCCATTTTTGCATGGGCTATGGGCGTTCCGCATAAAGACATCCAAGCCGCTGGTTCATTAATGGGCACAAAAATGGTACTGAACGAGTTTGTGGCTTATCTGGATCTGGTTAAAATTAAAGGTTTAGAGCCTAAAACTTTGATGATTACCACTTTTGCTCTTTGCGGCTTTGCAAATTTCAGTTCTATCGCTATACAAGTAGGCGGTATTGGCGAACTGGCGCCTGAGCGACGTACCGATTTGGCCAAATTAGGCGTTAAGGCCTTAATTTGCGGCACGCTTGCCTCTTATTTATCAGCTACTATCGCAGGTATACTAATGTAATCCCGATGAAGAAGCATTACCGGCACGAAAATGATTGCCTCAATTGCGGCACCACATTACAAGGCAGGTTTTGCCATGTTTGCGGACAGGAAAACTTGCAGATTAAAGAAAGCTTTGGTCATGTGATGAATCATGCCATAAGCGATTATTTTCATTTCGACCACCAGTTTTTTCATACTCTTAAACCACTGCTTTTTAAACCGGGGCTGCTGACCAACGAATATATGGCGGGCAAACGTGCACAATACCTGCATCCTATAAAAATGTATATTTTTATCAGTGTCGTTTACTTCCTGCTGCTGTTTCAGGGCGGACAAGAGTTGGTGAACGTTCAGGACGATAATGGTAAGCCGGTTAAAGTTGAGCAATTAATTGATTCGGTCAATAAAGATTCAGGTGTGATCGCCACTAAAAAGAAAGTTTCCACAGAAAAGTTAAAGTTTGGCCCGGTTACCATTACCAATACCGGGGATGATATTAAAAAACGCCACTCTGTGATGACCACAACTACGGGTGATACCAGTTTTGCGCAGTATAACTTTAACCAGAATAAACTATCGCCAGATAAGCGCGACGGCTTCTTCACAGGTCTTTTGAACAAAAAGATACTGACCTATAACCAAAAATATGGCGAGCGCGGATATGAAGTTTTTATGGAGGAGTTTAAACATAACATACCCAAAATGATGTTTATACTACTACCAGTGTTTGCCTTAATGCTAAGTATAACATTTCGTAAGAACCATAAGTTTTATGTAGAGCACCTCATTTACAGTTTTCATCTCCATTGTTTTGCATTTTTAATACTCGCCGTTGATTTAATTTTTGAAAAGATAATCCCCGCCGGATGGCATGTAACCGATTTAATAAATTTTATTTCGGGACTTTATATTCTATGGTACATTTATAAATCGTTGAGGGCCGTATATCATCGCAGTGCTATCCGTACCATTACAAAAATAATTGGGATGGACTTAGCCTATTCCCTTTCGTTTTTATTTTGCCTTGCGCTTGTTTTAATTATTACTACCCTGACAGCAGCTTAGTGACATTGCTTTATGAGAATTATTGCCGAATTACCGCATCCCGATTTTAAAATATCTATCCTTAATATGAACCGTAAGTTTATTATTAAAATAGAACAAGGCAACCTGGAGCAAAGCTATAAAATTGCCGAAGCCGATGTGCTGGATGGCGTAAACAGTATTTTTGAATTGCTGGATGATGCATTTTTAGCAACAGTTTTGGCGCGATTTATTGAAATGCGTAAAGATTTCAGAGAAAGCTATAACAGGTACAATTATTGATTAATTTAATTACATAAGCACCTGAATAGCAATATGTTATAAACAAATAAAAACTAACACAAAATTTTATTTGGCATCTTTTATAATTTTAATTAACTATTTTCCATTTTATCTAAACAAATCATTTTTATTTAAAACCATAGCTATCTGTTAAACAAATACTTATATACTACGACAAAATTTTATTCGGCAAGCAAAAATTGCCAAATAAATGAAAACTACGCCGGAATAAGATCACAATACCAAAAGCCAGATAAGTTTTCCCCAACGCTGCCGGCGCAGGAATCACTGTCATTAGCAGGCTTCTTGTAAGCCTTAAAAACCTTCTCCCCTGTTTTATATTTTATCTCTTTTGTAAAGATAGGACCTTTAAAAGTGAACGTATGAAATTCTCCATTTTCACCGCAAACATCTACATCGCCGGGTAATGACATCAGCAACTCTGGCGTTATCTCCTTCCCTGCTATCCGTTCCAGGCGCTCCTGTGTACAGGCTATCACAGTGCCAAATCCCAGCTCAAAAAACTCGTCCATCAGTTCTCCCGTATGGCGCTTCCATAAAGGGTAAATACCGGTCATCCCCACTTCAGCCAGTCGGGAATCACGATAGGCTTTCAGGTCTTCCAAAAATATGTCACCAAAAATAGAATGGGTGATACCTTCATTTTTAAAATGGGTTAAGTGAGTCCGCATCACGTCATCGTATTCGGCCATTCCAGGCATTTCGGGTAACCGGATTTGGTATAAAGGTATGCCAATGCTTTCGGCTTGCCTAATGAGCAATTCGGTGCGAACGCCATGCATCGATATTCTATCTACCGAATCATTAATAGTAGTTACCAAATACCTTATATCCAAATCAGGGTTTCGCAGGCAGTGATACAAAGCCAGGGAGCTATCTTTACCACCGCTCCAATTAAAAATACATCGTGGACTCATTTGGAATTAGATAATTTATATAATTAAATGGGTTTTTCTATAACAGATCAAAAATCGGTGAAATCATTTCAAAATCACTGTAATCCCCCAAAAATAAAATCACTGAAATCCCCAAAATAAAAAAAGGGCCGCACCATTGCTGATGCGCGCCCTTAATTAACTATTGATAGAAGTTCTTTTTTCGCGTTTAATTAGGATTTTTTATCGGCGCACTTCCCGCGGCCGGAGGGTTTAACACAAATTCATCAGCCGGAACATCCCAATAATCAAGGAAGTTATAGTTGATAGTGGCATTTGTATTTAAGGCACCTCCCGGGGTTAATACAACACAACCCGTGCGGCCACCACCTTTCGACACATCGTATATTACGCCCCATCTGCGGGCATCATACAAAGCGGTGCCTCTGAATAATAAAGCAAGACGTCTTTCTTTGCGCAATTCTTCCTGCGCCTGTGGCAGCGTTAAACCTTTGCCCGAAACGGCAGCCAATCCGGCTCCCTGGAATGTTCTTACCGCATCAACACTGGCTAAGCCCTGATCAATCTGGCCTGTATTAATTAATGCTTCTGCCTTCATCAGCTCGTTTTCTTCATAGCTTGGGCCAATATAAACTTCCTGGTTACCGGGTGTTTTATCGGCAATTTGGTAGGCAGCGTTATTTGGTATCGGCGTAAGCTTGGCATCATTCAACTGCCAGCGCGTACCAAAAGTAAAACCACCCACCTGGTTCAAGAAAGGGGTAACTTGCGTAAAATTCTTTGCAAGGCGCGCATCAGCGGGATTAATATCCTGTATCAGGCGCTCGCTAATGGTAAATGAAGACTGTGTTACCGGTCCACTTGTATTGGCTGCCACAGAGCCGCCGCCAGCCGAGAAAAACCCGTTGTTGGTAGTGGTACGGCCAACAAACATATTATCGCCTGATTGGAGGCCCGAGTTGGTCAACGTCAGAATGGTTTGCCATTGGGCAGGCGTCATTGATTTTGCCGGTGTATTTGCCAATAGATTACGAGCCATCAGCGTATTGATGCTGTGAACAAACATAGCCGGCGTAGGCACCTGACCATCTCCTACCTGTACAAAATCAGGGATCAATTTCGTCATCAGATCGGTATAAGCCCCGGTGCTTGTTATGCCATTTAAGATTGTGCTTGCCTGAGCCAGGTTTTTATTCGATTCGGTAATTAGAGCCGCTGCGTTTACATAGGTTGGGCTGGAAACGCTAACGGTGTTATTAATTACACCGGCATAATAAATTGAACCTAACCTTGCATAAGCATAACCTTTCCACCAGTAGGCCCACGCTTTATAAGTAGCCTGCTTGGTAGCAACATCACCACTAAGTGGCACTGTTGAAGCCAATGCCAGTATTTGGTTGGCAGCGTTGTTTAAGGCGTACATGTTTTGCCATTCGTAATAAAACATATTGTTAGCTTGTTTATCACGGGTATTATTCAGCCTTAAATTTGCTATTTCGGGTTGGGTATTGGTTATTCTTGAACCATCGTCCAGTATCACATAATCGGGTACGTTAACTAAGTTAACGTTTTGATTGGCGGCCTGCGCCGATACATCATCGGCCAGCAACTCGTGGAAACCATAGCAAAGTGAAAAGAAGCTATCGCCCAGCCAGCCGTCGCCGTAAGCAAAACCATTAAGGTAAATACTTCCTGACGCCAGCGAGGTTAGTCCTGATTCGGTTTTCGCCTGCTCTAAAGTTGGCGAATTGGGATTTTTTACATCCAATTCCTTTTTGCATGATGATGCGGAAATTACACCCAGCATTACCATTGATGATATTATATATTTATACTTTTTCATTTTTTTTCAATTTAATTCAATTAAAATCCAAGATTTAAACCGATTTGGTACGATTTATTGTTAGGAGATGAGCTATGATCAATTCCCCTGTCGAACGGTGAATTAGAGGCGCCAGAGCTAATTTCCGGATCGAAACCAGTGTATTTGGTAACCGTTAAAATGTTACGGCCGGTAAATGTTAACACCGCTCTTTTAAATACCTTACTCCCCAGCAGTTTCGAAAAATCGTACCCTAAGTAAATGTTTCGCAAACGCAGGAATGATGCACCTTCATAAAAATAATCCTTTGTGCCATCTCGCGCACCGTTTCTGGCTCCAATAATATCTGCGTAAGCGCTGCGGTAATAGGCTGTATAAGCGCCGGTGGTACCGCCAATGTCAACCGCTTTGTCATAATCGCCGCTAATACCATCGCGATACTGCCATTCTTTGGTCTGATTGTACAAGTGACTACCATAAACCCAATCAAACTGGAAGCCAAATGAAAGTGACTTATAATTAAAAGTATTGATAAAAGATGAATTGAATTTAGGATTCGGGTCGCCTATCGATGAAACCTCATTGGCAAATTGTATCCCTTTAGTAGCTATGTTAACTACACGACCGTTCACAATAGTATATTGACCATAGTCGGCAGGCTGTATGTAAGCCACACCTTCATTGTTTTTTTCGCTCACACTGGTAAGCGCTTTATAGCCGTATATCTGACCTATTTTTTGGCCTGCAATTAATGATTCCTGGGTGCTGCCTGCCGCAGTGGTTAAAATAATTGGTGGCCCGTCAATACTGGTAATTGTGGTAGTTTCGTTACTAAATACCGTAGTAAAATGCCAGTTAAAATCCTTGGTTCTTAGTATACCAACATTTAAAGATGCCTGTACACCATGCGAAGCCAAACCAATGGCGTTGGTTTTAATTTGATTACCACCTGTAGAAGGCGCTGTAGAAACATTGTAAATTACGTTAGAGCCTTTACGGTTCCAATAGGTGCCGCTGAAATTAATATCATTAAACCACTGGCCCGAGGAGCCTTTGATACCTATGTCGGTACCAATTTCGTACTCCTTTGACACCTCAACCTTTAAATTAGGGTTGGCCAATGTGGTGGGTAAGTTAAATACTAATGATGACCCAAGGTTAGCCGGATTGATGGTCGGATACCTGTCGAACGGCATAGGCTGCGTACCCGCTTCACCAAAGCCGCCTCTGATCTTGAATTCAGGGATCACCGCCGCAAGGCTTGAATTTTTCCAGAACGCGAATGAAGACGGCCTGATGTAAGCATTAACGTCCGGGAAAGTAAATGGCTTTGAACCACCGCCGAAGGCTGATGAATAGTCACTTCGCAAACCGCCTGATATACCGGCAAATTCGCCGATATCAATTTTTTGGTTCAAAATAAAACCGTAGGTAATGAAGGGCTGGGTATAATCATAAGCTACCGCCTGTGTGGTGGTTTGGTTAAAGTTATAGATGGCGTACGATGGCAGGCCTAATCCATAAGTCCAAAACCATTTGTCTACATTTTTACGATAATCATATCCCAGTAAGGTGCTGGTTGTAATAGGCACATTGATATGAAAATCTTTTTCGAAATCTGTTTTTATAACGGCCGAAGCGTTAAAGTTTTGAAAAGTAGTACTTTGGGTATATTTATCCAGTTCGCCATTAGGGTCAGGAGCATACGCACCAGCATAAGAACCAAGGTCCTGAGCAGTAAGTGTTGAAGACTGATTTTTGTAAACTACATTTTGCTCCTGTGTTTGATAGTTAAGACCGTATTTGGCATTGAAGGTAACAAACTTGTTAACCTTATATTCGGCCTGAAAGTTTTGCAACAGATCCTCGCGATTTGATACACGATTTGCAAATTGGGTATAGTAATTAGGGTTATCACCATTTACGCTAATGGTACCCGAATTTAATGACAAAGGGTAATTTCCATCGGCATCTCTACGATTAAAGTCATAGAAAGGCGAGGAATTAAGCGCTTCATATATACCTCCGGAGTTGCCTATTCCGAAAACCGGGTTCAGCGTATTTTTAGTGTAGATAAGCTGGGTTACCGACCTGATGGTAAATCCTTTAAACAACTCAACGCCAACATTGGCCGTTAAATTGGTACGATCGTTATAACCGTTATTCCGGATAGCGCTTTCCTGGTGGTTATTAGAAACAGTTACGTTATAATCAGACCTGTCGCTCGCGCCAGATATTGTAGCGCTGTTAGTAGTGGTATGAGCTGTTTTAAACACCTGGGCAAGGTGATCGTAATACTTTAAATTGGTACCATATTGCTGGTGAGCAATATTATTAGGATTTGACATAGCGGTGGGTGCGTCAATAGCCGAATTTGCCCCAAACGCCCATTGTATGCCCTGGTATTGTCCATCCTGATTGATAGCAATAATGTTACCCGATCCATCAATAAAATTGCCATTTGCATCTGTTTTAAAGCTACTTAATTTAGCTTGATGAACACCGCCCTGGTTGATGTAATTACTGGCGCTTACGCTCGAAACGATATCCACTTTAGGGCTACCCAATTTTCCCTTTTTGGTAAAAATTTGTATAACACCATTTGCACCCTGCGCACCATAAATGGTGGAGGCTGCAGCCCCCTGTACAATTTCAATGTGATCAACAGTCGCCGGGTCAAAATCGCTGATATCAGTTGCGCGTGATTCAACCCCGTCTACCAAAATCATTGGCGACGTGCTACCTTGTACCGTATTTATACCTCTTAATATAATATTGGTGCGGGCACCAGGCGTACCATCTACCGATGATATCTGTGCTCCGGGAACCTGACCAATTAAACCCTGATCAATGGACGCCTGGGGCGAGGACGATAGCGCCTTGCCCGAAACCGCCTCGACGGATATGCCAAGTTTGGCCTTACTGGTAGGGGCGCCCGAGCCAGTCACAACTACCTCGCTCAGCGCTCTGTTGTCGTTAACCATTGCAACCTTAACCACACCAGTTGGCGGAATTGGCACATCAACAGTTTGATAGCCAATAAAACTGACTGTTAACGTAGTTGCACCAGGCGATACATTCAATGAAAATTTACCTTCTAAAGAAGTTTGCGTACCTATACGGGTGCCTTTTACTACAACGCTAACCCCGGGAATGGGTAAGCCATCATCTTTTGCTGTAACAATACCGGTTACGGTACGGGTTTGTGACCAGGCATAATTACCTGCAAAAACCAGCAAAAGGAAAAATATACTGCTGAATAATTGTTTTTTCATGCTTTTTATTAATTAGAGAGATCAGTTAACAAGTAAAAAAATCCAAATAGTATCCCATGTCCCTGCAAATTGCGTTTCGGAACGGGGTTTTAATTTTGGCGTTGAAACCGTTTAATGCTTAAGGCCAATAGGTCAGATTAAAGCAATAGCAATCCTGTACCACACGTTGCTGCTTCGCCACATCTGATTATTACCTAAAACATCCAATAAAATTTCTGCTTATATTCTCCTGTTGATATAATTAAAAAGGAACGCGGGAATGAGAGAGATTTGTGTTCGCTTTCGGGGAGATTTTGCAATTAGGCCAAACCAGGGAACGGGTAAGGCATCATCTTCTGCGCTGATGGCACCGGGTAGGGTACGGCTTCGCAACCAGGTATATTTACCTGTGAAAACCCACAGAAGAAAGAAAATACCGTTAAGTAATTGTTTCTTCATTGTTAGTTAATTAGTAAGTCAGTTAATAGTTGTTACAATATACCGATGTAAAATTCATGTTACAACTGTTATACAACTTTTACTTAAATTATAAATATGAAGACATTTAACAACGATATTTTTAATTTTTTAACATTTTAATATCTATTTTTTTAAAATTACTAAACTGAATATTTAGTTTATAGCTCAAAAGCAGGCAATTACTGTAAATATTTTTAACCAAAATATATAGAATATTTACAATAAATACTTTTTTGGCTAAGTATGCACTAATATTTATTTAAATATTGAAAACTACTGCTCATTTTCTTTGCCATTTTTTTAATAGATCATGAAATTAAATTAAATATTCATTAAAAATTAATCGGATTTATTAAAATAGTTTTTAATATTTAGATATCTGATAATTAGTGACCGAGTAAATCAGTAACTAATGAAGGTACACCAACAGATGCCTTTTCTTCTATTTTTATGAAGGTGCTATTTCCGCTCATTTGCGGGATCTTAGGATCAACAATATATTTGGGAACATGCCGCGGCACATAGTTAACTAAACCGGCAGCCGGATAAACCGCCAGCGATGATCCTATCAAAATAAACACATCAGCCTGCTGACAAATGCGGGCCGCTGTTTCAATCATCGGCACATCCTCGCCAAACCAAACCACATGCGCGCGCAGTGGCGAGCCAAGCTCGCAGGTTTCGTCCATCTTTATTTCCCAACCATCAATCGGATAAGTTAAGGTTGAATCTTTACTGGATTGTGACCGTGTAATAATGCCATGCAGGTGCACTACATTGGTTGACCCTCCCCTTTCATGCAGGTCATCAATATTTTGGGTGATAATGGTCACATCGTATTTTTCTTCCAGTTTAGCAAGCGCGTAATGTGCGGCATTAGGCTGAGCTTCAATTACCGACTTACGGCGCTCGTTATAAAACTGCTGTACCAATACCGGATTGCGCCGCCACGCCTCGGGGGTTGCAACGTCCTCAATATTATATCCCTCCCAAAGGCCATCGCTGTCTCTGAAGGTTTTTAAACCGCTTTCGGCGCTGATGCCGGCACCGGTTAGTATTACTATTTTTTTCATAATCTTTTTTTTGTTGAGACGCAATACTTCGCGTCTCCCGCTATACGTTTCGAATCTATATGGATGTTATATGTAGTTTACCTGGTTGGCGGGAGACGCGGGTATCGCGTCTCTACACCGAAAACCTCCGTCCACAAAAAAGGGCGGCCCATTTAACTGGGCCGCCCTTTTTATAAAAGTTATTATATTTAAGCAGCCACTTCTGTTTTTGTACGCAGAAAAACATACTTACTTTTAGCCAATTCAAAACCGCCAAATAACATCGAACAAAAAACAATATCGCCCAAAACCATATTGCGTTCAAAGGGGATTGCCGCGGTAAGTGATTGCATATAACCCGAAAGGTTGTGCGGATATAATGTACCATACAACCATGGCATATCAATAATGAGCCAGTGGATTAAAACCGAAATTAGGGATGCAATACCAACGCTGCCAACGGTTACATTTTTTATAAAGGTACCCACCAACACCATAATGGCAAAAGTTAAATAAACCCAAAACGAGCCATCATACCACATCACCCATTTTGAGGTGTATAAATAATTGATCAATATGTCGCTGGTAAACAAAGTAAGCAGCACCACCGCGTATGCCTTCCATTTATCGGTAAAATAAGCACCGCCAAATAAGGCTATTGCACCTACCGGCGTAAAGTTGCTTAGTATATAAGGAAACTTGTAAGTAACCAAACGCATAGCTGCGGCGGCTAAGATCATTAGGATAAGTACAATGGTGCGGGTGTTAATTTTTTGTAACGACATATTTCAAATTATTCAGTAAAATTACGGATTATCCTCTCAAATAAAAATTCTTAATTAATTTGATACTTTATTCCGGCCATAAAATTAAACCCGCGGGTATTATAGCCCAACCAATCGGTGTATTTGGCATCAAACAGGTTTTTTAAATCGGCAAACAGGCTTATTTGTTTGCAGGCCTGGTATTGCAAATGGGCATCAACCAGGTTATAATGTTTTAAAGTGACGATAGTAGCGGGGAAATTGGCAAAGTTTTCATCAGTCCGGTCGCCTGTATATTTATAGTTGATTCCAGCCGAAAAACTTTTTACAAATTGGTAGTAAACATTTATACCATAAGTATTACGCGGGCGGCGGTATAAATTACCTGTATTAACTCCATTTTCATCCGTTAAAGTTCCGGTTATATAAGCAGCGTAAGCCGATGCAGTCAGGCCATCGCTATTATATTTCAGTTCGCTTTCAAAACCTTTATCTTTTTGCCGCTCGCCATTTTCATAAATACCGTACGGGCTTACAGCTAAACCTTTAAAATAAATTACATCGCTGGTGTTATATTTAAAAAATACAGTGTTAAACGAAAGGGTATTTTTAATTATCTCCCAGTCGAAACCTGCTTCATAAGATGTTGTTGTTTCGGGCTTTAAACCGGTATTGCCATAAGGGGAAAACAATTGGTACAACGATGGAGATTTGTACGCGGATGCAATGGTACCGAATACTTTTAACTGATCGGCAAGGTATAGCGATGGGTTAACGGTATAAGTAAATTTATCACCGTATTTGCTATCGTTATTATAGCGGCCACCCAGTTCCATGTGAAAAATACCAGCCTTATAAAATAGCGAGGTATAAACACTGCCGATACTGTTGTGTGCAATATTACTCCTGATCGTGTCATAAGTGCCGTATTGATTAGTGCTACTATATTTAAAATCGGCGCCGCTGGTTATATCGAACTCTTTGGCGAGGCTATAATTAAAAACCGCCTCGGCATTGGTGATATGACCGGTGTTTTTCTCGTACGAGAAACTGTAATCGGTATAATTGTTATTAACATTATTTTGACTGATGTTTACAAGCAAACTGCCTTTGTCCAACTGTAATTTTGCACCCAGCCCACCCAATAAAAAGGTATTATTATAAGTGTAGTTTTTATCATCGGTATATGCGCCATAAGGCAGGTTGCCTTTGTTGTAAGTGGTTTGCAGATTACCGTTTATCATCAGTTTTTGTGAAACCTGCTGATTTAAATTGATGCTTAGCGCGCGCTGGTGAAAGCCATCCTTTTTAAAACCCGCAGTGCCGGTAGTATCAGTAGCCGCCGAAAATCCTTTTGAATCGGTATTAGAAAAATTTACGGCAATACCGGTATTGTTTAACTTCCCATTTACGCCCACAGCCTCTTTAAAAGTATTGTAAGTGCCGCCACTTAGCTGTACGTTGCTTTTAAGCCCCTGCCCTTTTGCCTGTTTGGTAATAATGTTGATTACGCCGGCAACTGCATCCGAGCCGTATAAGGTTGAGCCGCTTCCTTTTAAAATTTCGATATGATCAATTTGATCAAGCGAAAAAGCGTTCAGATCGTAACTTCCGTCGATAGCAGAAGCATTGTTTACCGGGAAACCATCAATAAGGATAAGCGTGTTGCCGGTTGATGCCCCGCGCAGGTAGAGCGATGAGCTGATGCCCGGCGCATTTTCGGCACCCGAAAAAGTAATACCAGGGATAGTGTTGAGCAATTCCGGCAGGCTTTTACCTTGTGCATGACTGATGTCGGCTGCGGTAATTACGGTAACTACCCGGCCAATGTCCTGTAATTTTTTTGGTGAACGTGTGGCCGTAACCACCACATTGTTTAGTACCCGGGTGGTGTCCTGGGCCTGCGCAGCTGTACTAAGCAGCGCGAGTTGCGCAAGCCCCAGGCCGGCAGCAACTAAAATGAATTTTTTTTTCATGTTGTTGTGAGTTTAAACCCACAGCATACAGAAATGAAAAGAATGGAAACAGCAGAAAAGTTTCACATCCAAGCTTCAATCCCCGAAAGCTATGAATAACGTTAAATGCTATTGGCAGGTCTTCTGACTTACTCCCCTGTTGTCCGGTCTTCCCGTCGGCCTTTCGGCAGACAGTGACCCAATGAATGGACAACGGTTATGGAGCTTACAGCTGCGGGACAGTCCCGGAATTACACCGGGTTCCCTTTTAATTTCTTATGGGTATTATTCCTTAAGAAAACCGAAAGCGATGCAAATGTAGGATAAGAATTTGTATTTTTATAAAAATCCATGTCATTTCGAACGAAGTGAGAAAACTTATACGACATACGTTGGACGTCATGCATAGTCAGTTAAGCAGGGCGTATAAGATTTTTCGCTGCGCTCAAGAGATAGTTTCTCCCTCGTTCGTCGATCGAAATGACACCGGGTTTTAAACTAATTTATCTTTTTGAACTTAATCAGCCGATTGTTACACAAATGAAACATTATTACTGCGCCCTTTTATTAATGACAACTCTCAGCACCCGTGCCCAAAAACCCGACACTGTTTTTTTAAAAACCCTGCTCACCTCCCACCCCGAACTTTTTGGCGGCATACTAAAACATCCCACCCAAAATGAGGTACAGATATTATATACACAAATAAACAGAGACGAGAATAACGTTCCGCATTTCACATCTTATAGCTATCACCTTAACGCCAACCATTATTTTTACCCGGCCAGCACCGTTAAGCTCCCTACAGCCATTTTTGCATTGGAGAAATTAAACGAACTGCATATTAAAGGTTTGACCAAGGCATCCGTTATGAAAACAGACAGTTCGTTCGCCGGCGAAACCAAAATGCTGGAGGATACATCATCGGCCAATGGCTTGCCGAGTATTGAAAACTACATCAAAAAGATTTTGCTGGTGAGTGACAACTATGCCTACAACCGTGTATATGAATTTGTTGGCCGCGAAGAAATAAATAATAAGCTAAAAAAATATAACCTCAATAATACCCGCATCGTGGGCCGCCTGGCTATCGGTGATGGCGGCGAGGCTGCCCGGCATACCAATGCCATTGATTTTTTCAATGGCGACAAATTGGTGTATCATCAGCCAGCACAATATGATGCGAAAGATTATCCGATGCATTTGGAAAACATGATTCAAGGGAAAGGATACCTGGATAGTCACGATCAGTTGGTAATGAAACCATTTAGTTTTGAGGAGAAGAATGTTTATACCATAGCCGATCAGCAGATGGTGTTACGACGCTTATTGTTTCCGGAAACATTTCCGAAAGAGCAGCGGTTTAACCTGACGCCGGAAGATTATGAATTCATTTACCATTATATGAGCATGTTCCCTACCGAAAGCACCAAACCAACCTACCCTACTCCGGAATACTACCCTGCTTACTGTAAGTTTTTAATGTATGGGACCGACAGCCTTGCCCATATTAACCAGGATGTGAGAATATTTAATAAGTGCGGCGATTCGTATGGTTACAATATCGATAATGCGTATATTATTGATATTAAGCACCATGTAGAATTTATTTTAACAGCGGTGGTGCAATCGAACGAAGATGGCATCTACAATGATAATATCTATGAATACAAAACAGTCACCCATCCCTTTATGAAAAATTTGGGACAGGTGATCTATCAGTATGAATTAGCGCGAAAAAAAAATCGATTACCGGACTTATCGAAGTATAAGTTTTCTTATTAAAAGAGATCTGCAAGCAACGATAACCCCCAATGTCATTTCGAACGCAGTGAGAACACTTTACAACCATGCTTAAACGCCATGCATAGGTAACAATGCATGGCGTTTAGTTAAAATTCTTAAAGGTCTCTCCCTGCGGCCGACATCCAGAGACGATAAAGGCCTAAATCTGTTCAATATAATTCAAATCCTTCCCAAAAGTTTCTTTTAACTGGCTTACCGAAAACAAGGAAACTATGGTAAGTATGGCCATCATGATATAGCCGCTTGTTAGCATTCCGTAATGACCTTTTAAAGCGATAAAAGCCATATTAATTAAAATAAGGGAGCCGCGCACAAAATTGGGTACTGTGGTTGCTACCGTAGCCCTGATATTTGTACCAAACTGTTCGGCCGCTATCGTGATAAAAATTGTCCAGTAACCAACAGCACAGCCCATTCCAAAACAAATCCATAAAAAGCGGGCGCTGGTAAGCCCAGTAGAACTTAAATAAAATACCGTTGTAGCAGCTGACAGTACCAGAAAAATATACATGGTTAATTTTCTTGACTTTGTAATCTGCGATAAAATGCCTGCGAAAATACCGCCTACCGAGATACCTATGTAGGTATACAATATCCCGTCTCCTGCATTAAGGGGTTCAACCGCGCCTAACGCCTTGCCAAACTCGGGCGACAGTGTTACCAAAACCCCTACCACGTACCAAAGCGGCGCACCAATTAAAATACAGTAAAGGTATTTTTTAAAGCGATCCCAGTTAGTAAATAGTTTAAAGAAATTACCTTTTGAGATATGGCCGCTTTGCTCAATATTTTTAAACATTCCCGATTCAAACGTGCCTATGCGCAGCAATAACAACACAATGCCTAAACCACCACCCACTTTATAAGCGTTTTGCCAGCCGTGCTTGGCCACCCAAACAGCGACTGCCGCACCCAAAAGACCGATTGCGGCAACAATCATAGTCCCGTAACCGCGTTTTTCTTTGCTCATGGTTTCGGTAACCAGCGTAATACCTGCCCCCAATTCGCCGGCAAGGCCAATTCCGGCTATAAAGCGAATTAAGGCGTACATGTCAACGCTATGCACATAGGCATTGGCAAAATTTGCAATTGAGTAAAGCAAAATTGAACCAAACAGCACTTTTATACGTCCTAATTTATCCCCAATAACACCCCATAAAATACCCCCAAGCAGCAGTCCAAACATCTGAACGTTAATGATAAATAAAC
>JABDBM010000026.1 GCA_013288685.1 Bacteroidota bacterium
AACATCGCGTTTGTTATCAAAAAAGGCCTGCCAGGCATTTGGCAACGGGCTTTGTGCAAACAGGCTGCCACAAAGCAGCATGAGAATTAAAAAAACAACAGGTTTAAGGGTGACAGGTAATTTTATCATTTAGAAAATATTAACGATGAGAAACGATAAGCAGGTCGAGGTCTTTACATGGGATGGAAAACCGCTCGCCCATGTATTTGTTGGTTAAGTGGCCCTGGTAAATATAAACCGCATCGCGCACGCCCGAGGTTTGCCATATCACATTTTTAAGCCCTCCTTTTTCGCCAATATCTAACAAAATAGGCGTAAAAATATTGGTTAATGCGTATGTGGCAGTACGGGCAACCCGCGAGGCAATGTTGGGTACACAATAATGTATTACATCGTATTTGCGGAATACCGGGTGCGTATGGTTGGTAACTTCGGAGGTTTCGAAACATCCGCCCTGGTCAATACTTACATCAATAATTACAGAATTGCGTTTCATTCGGCTTACCGTAGCCTCGGATACGATACAGGGACTGCGGCCGTCTTCGGCACGCATAGCACCGATGGCTACATCGCACGTGGTAATAGCCTTTTCTAAAACGATGGGCTGCACCACCGAGGTAAATACCCGGCTGCCAATATTGTTTTGTAACCTGCGCAGTTTGTAAATAGATGGATCAAAAACCTTCACTTCGGCGCCCAGGGATATCGCTGTACGGGCCGCGTATTCGCCAACGGTACCGGCCCCTAATATCACAATTTCGGTAGGGGGAACACCGGTTATGCCACCAAGCATCAGTCCCTTACCATCAAAAATATTGCTAAGGTACTCGCCGGCAATTAATATGGATGTTGCGCCAACAATCTCGCTCATAGCCCTTACAACGCTCAGGGAGCCACCTTCGTCTCTTAAATGTTCAAAACTTAGCGCATTTATTTTTTTATGTAACATGGCATGCAGGCAATCAACCTTAAAGGTGGAAAGCTGCAGGGCTGAAATTAGCGTTTGCCCGGGCTTCATCATTTCAATTTCGGCCAGGGTTGGCGGTGCAATTTTAATGATGATGTCTGCTTCGTATACTTTTTTTGTATCGTACACAATCAGGGCGCCCTGTTCGGCGTAATCCTTATCCGAAAAGTTGGCGGCTTGCCCGGCATTGCTTTCCATCATTACCTCGTGCCCGTTGTTAATCAACAGCGCGACCGAAAGGGGCGTTAAAGCAATCCGGTTTTCCTGGAAAGAAATTTCTTTTGGGATACCGATGTAAAGTTTGTCTTTTTTATTCTTCACCTCCAGCATCGATTCCTGGGGCTGCATCATAGCTTGTTTCGCTATGTCCGAAAACCCACTGTATTTCCCTGAACTCATTCTCTGTTATTTTCTGGATGATGAAGATAAACAAAAAATAGTTTATGTTTAAATTAAATCTTTTCAATAATTATGTCACGCGAGGAATGGCCGGTTACATGTATCCTAATATTTACATAGTGGAGCGGTAGCAGGTCGGGAATCTTTTCTGGCCATTCAATAAAACAGTAGGCATCCGAGTAAAAATACTCCTCGTAGCCCATGTCTAAGGCCTCGGTTTGAGTTTTTAGCCGGTAAAAGTCAAAGTGGTAAATTTTGTGGCTTTCGCCGATGTATTCGTTTACGATAGAAAATGTTGGGCTGGTTACCGTTTCGGTAGTTCCCAAACTTTCGCATAACGATTTGATGAGGGTGGTTTTACCTGCGCCCATTTCACCGTAAAATAGAAAAATGCGCGTATCGGCCGCGAAAGCAATAATTTCGGAGGCGATGGCGGGGAGTTGGGTGGGGGATGTGGTGGTTAAAAGCATAAGTAATATCTATCAGCCGCCAGACTTACGAAGTTTTTAAAACTTCGTAAGTCTTTCTCTTTTGCGAAATGCGCAGAGCAAAGTTCAGATATTGCTTAAGGCCTCGCAATGACGCGGTAGTTTATTTGCCGACAAAAATAATCAAAAATTATTTCGGCCCATAAACCGCAATCGGTATCAGCATTTCCTCCAACGATATTCCGCCATGCTGAAACGTTTCGTTATAAAAATTAACAAAATGATTGTAATTGTTGGGGTATACAAAATAGCCGTCTTCCTTGGCAAATACAAAGCTTGAGCTTACATGCAGCTTAGGCAGCATGGCATCGTGCGGGTTGCGGATATGGAATACTTCTTTTGGATTGAAATTTAAGTTTTTACCCTGTTTGTAGCGCAGGTTGGTATTGGTGTTCCGGTCGCCAACAATTTTGCTGGGTTTGCTCACTTTTATGGTGCCATGGTCGGTAGTGATAATTACCCTTACCTGTTTTTGCGCAAGGAATTTAAGTAAGTCAAACAATGGCGAATGCTCAAACCACGATAGTGTTAGGGAACGATAAGCCGCATCATCGCTGGCCAGCTCGCGTATCATTTGCATGTCGGTACGGGCGTGCGAGAGCATATCCACAAAGTTGTAAACCACCACATTCAATTCATTATTCATCAGGTTGTTAACCGACTCATTCAGTGCGCGGCCTTCATCGATGTTTAGAATTTTATGGTACGAATGTTTGATGTCCTTACGTAACACTCGTTTTAACTGATCGGTAATAAACTCGCCTTCATACAAATTTTTGCCGCCTTCGTCCTCGTCATTTTGCCACATTGAGGGATATCTTTTTTCCATGTCTAATGGCATAAGACCCGAAAAAATAGAGTTTCGCGCATATTGAGTAGCGGTAGGCAGTATGCTATAATAAGCATCCTCTTCTTCCAAACGGAAATATTCGGTTAAAATGGGGTTAATGATCCTAAATTGGTCGTACCTTAGGTTATCAATCAAAATAAAAAACACAGGTCCCTTACCATCCAACCGCGGGAAAACTTTCTTTTTAAATAATTGCGGCGACATGGTTGGCCCCGATTCAGGGTCTTTTACCCAGTTAATATAATTGCGCTCCACAAATTTGCAAAACTGAACGTTGGCTTCAGCTTTTTGCATGGTGAGTATTTCGTGCATCCCGGCATCTTCCAGCCGTTCCAGCTCCAGTTCCCAGTAGATTAGTTTTTTGTATACATCCACCCATTCCTGGTAGCTCAGATTTTCGTTAAGCGTCATCCCCAGGTTTCTAAAATCCATCTGGTAGGCCATAGTGGTTTTTTCAGTAACCAGGCGCTTATTCTCCGTCAGTTTTTTTATGGTAAGCAGTATTTGTTTAGGGTTTACCGGCTTTATCAAATAATCATCAATTTTCGACCCGATAGCATCCTCCATCAAATACTCTTCCTCATTTTTGGTGATTAAAACAATCGGGACATCATTATTAATGTTTTTTATTTGTTGTAAAGTTTCAAGCCCGGTTAAGCCGGGCATGTTTTCGTCCAAAAAAACAAGGTCGAAATAGCCCGCTTTAAAAGCTTCGACAGCGTCATTACCGTTGGTAACGGTGGTTAATTTATAGCCCTTTTCGGTTAAAAAAAGTATATGTGGTTTTAGCAGGTCAATTTCGTCGTCGGCCCATAAAATGGTGGTATCTTGCATGGTATATATTTATTTCTGTCTGAACTCGAATTTCTGGAATTACCGGAATTTATGGAATGTACCAGTAATTCTGTCAATTCTGTTAATTCCAAAATTCAGGTTCAGGTAAAGATAACCTCAAAGCACGGGTTTTGTTGTTGTTTTATAAAGAGATTAACAAAAATTAACAATTAAACGACGCACGGTATACCTTTATTTAACATTTTTGCATAGACTCATAAAGTGCTTTGAATAAAAAGAAAATAATAAACGACCCGGTATACGGGTTTATCAGCATCCCTACCGATCTGATATTCGACCTGATTGAACATCCCTATTTTCAGCGGTTGCGATACATCAAACAATTGGGAATGACACATCTTGTTTATCCCGGTGCACTGCATACCCGTTTCCATCATGCCATAGGCGCCATGCACCTGATGGGAATGGCCGTGGAAACACTGCGAAATAAAGGCCACGCCATAAGCGACGACGAAGAAGAGGCTGTTATTATTGCCATTTTACTGCATGATGTGGGGCACGGTCCGTTTTCGCACGCGCTGGAAGAAATGATCGTCGAGAGTATCTCGCACGAGGATATATCCTCTATGCTGATGAATAAGCTAAACCTGCAATTTGGCGGCAGGTTAACCATGGCCATCGATATTTTTACCGGCACTTATACCCGTGAGTTCTTACACCAGTTGGTATCGAGCCAATTGGATATGGACCGTTTGGACTACCTTAACCGCGATAGTTTTTTTACCGGTGTTTCCGAAGGTGTGATCAGTTCAGACCGTATTATCAAAATGCTGAATGTTAAAGACGATCAGATTGTAGTTGAAGAAAAGGGTATTTATTCAGTCGAGAAATTTTTAATTGCCCGCAGGCTGATGTACTGGCAGGTTTACCTGCATAAAACCGTTATAGCGGGTGAACAACTTTTGGCCAAAATATTAAAACGCAGCCGCGAATTGGTAGCTATGGGCGAAACGGTTTTCACAACGCCGGCCTTAACTCATTTTTTGGAAAAACCAATCAGCCGCGAATCTTTTATCAATGAAGAGCATCACCTGGAAATATTTGCTACCCTTGATGATACCGATATTATGGCAGCGGTAAAAGTATGGGCAAGCCACCCTGATTTTGTTTTGGCAAAACTTTGCCGTGACCTTGTGGGACGAAAACTATATAAAGTAGAAATAACCAACGAGCCACCCGACGACCAATTGCTATTGGATTTAACCAATCGCGCCATTAAAAAACATGGCATAACAGCCCACGAAGCATCGTATTTTGTTTTTAAAGATACTATCCGCAATAATGCGTACAATTCGGGCGATGGCGATATTCAAATTTTAATGAAGAACGGTTCAGCAAAAAATATTACGGCCGCCAGCGATAATTCGAATCTGGAAGCATTAGCAAAAACGGTAAAAAAACACATACTTTGTTTTGGAAAGGAGTTGATTTGAGAGATTAGAGGTTGGAGATAAGAGATTAGAAGCTTCAATGGTATTCTTTTGAACTTTCCTTCTTGACTAATCTCTAAACTCCAACCTCTAATCTCTCCAAACAATTTGCACCTTAACAATTAACCCCTAAATTTGCCCGATGCAATTTACCGCACAGCAATTAGCTTTTATGCTTAATGGAACAGTTGAAGGCGATCCGTCGGTGGCGGTAAATCAACTGGCTAAGATTGAAGAGGGCCAACCTGGCTCGCTTACATTTTTGGCAAACCCTAAATACGAACAGTATTTATACACCACCGGTGCTTCGGTGGTTATTGTTAACAACGATCAGGTTTTGGCCGAACCGGTAAAGGCAACCTTAATAAGGGTTGAAAACGCTTACAGCGCCATCACTATATTGCTCGAAAAATACAACACTTTAAAGCAAGACAAGAGCGGCATCGAACAACCGTCTTTTATACACCCATCGGCAAAAATTGGCGAAAATGTGTATATTGGTGCTTTTGCTTATATCGGCCCCAATGTTACTATCGGCAACAATAGCAAAATATATCCGCAGGTTTTTATTGCGGATGATGTAACCATTGGTGAAGATGTGACGCTGTTTCCGGGCGTAAAAGTTTATTTCGATTGTAAAATTGGAAATAACGTCATCATTCATTCGGGTACTATTATCGGCAGTGATGGCTTTGGCTTTGCTCCTGCCGGCGACGGAACATACAGCAAGATAAGCCAGATTGGCAACGTGTTGATAGAAGACAATGTGGAAATAGGCTCGAACACAACGGTCGACAGGGCAACGATGGGTTCCACTATTATCCGCAAAGGCGTAAAACTTGACAACCTGATACAGATAGCTCACAACGTGGAGATAATGGCCAACACGGTAATAGCGGCGCAAACCGGTGTTTCGGGCAGCGCGAAAATTGGTGAAAATTGCATTATTGGCGGTCAGGCCGGTATCGTTGGCCACATCAGCATAGCAAAGGGCTCGCAGATACAAGCTAAATCGGGCATTAGCAAGTCAATAGTAGACGAAGGTAAAAAATGGGCCGGCGCTCCTGCGGTATCGTATTCTGATAATATGCGCTCGCAGGTAGTAATAAACCGCTTGCCGGCGCTGGAAAAGAAAATTAACGAACTGGAAAATATAATAAAGTCATTGAGTCGTTAGGTTATAAGTCATTGCATGGTTTACATATCGCCAATGACTTAATGACCTAATGACTTAATGACCCAATGACCAAGAGATGAATGTAAAACAAAGAACGATAAAAGCCCCTGTTTCTGTTTCGGGTACCGGTTTGCATACCGGCGAGCGTGTTACCATGACATTTAACCCGGCACCCGAAAACCATGGGTATAAATTCCGCCGGGTGGATATTGCTGGTTCGCCGATAATTGATGCCGATTGCGATAATGTTACTGATACCTCACGCGGTACCACCATATCGCAAAATGGCGCCAGTGTTAGCACCATTGAGCACGTATTAGCTGCGTTGGTTGGCCTTGAAGTAGACAATGTTTTAATTGACATGGATGGCCCCGAAACGCCCATAATGGATGGCAGTTCGATTCAGTTTGTTGATGCATTGAAAGAAATTGGTTTTATAGAGCAGGAAGCCGACCGCGAGTATTATCATATCCCTTATAATATCCATTACACCGAACCCGACCGCAAGGTGGAAATGGTGGCCATGCCGCTTGATGATTACCGCTTTACCTGTATGGTTGATTATAACTCGCAGGTTTTGGGTAGTCAGCATGCCAGTATTTCAACCATATCCGAGTTTAATAAGGAAATAGCCTCATGCCGCACTTTTTGCTTTTTGCATGAACTGGAAATGCTGCTGAAACACGACCTGATTAAAGGTGGCGATTTAAATAATGCAATTGTAGTGGTTGATAAGGACGTAGATGAAGCCGAACTGGCGCATCTGGCTAAAATATTTAACCGCAAGGATATTAAAGTGGCCCCTCAAGGCATTTTAAATAACATCGAACTGCGTCACCAAAACGAGCCGGCAAGGCACAAACTGCTGGATATGATTGGCGATTTAGCCTTGGTAGGTGTTCCGTTACGCGGGCATATTATGGCCGCCAGGCCGGGCCATGCCGCCAATGTGGCCTTTGCCAAAAAGATAAAAACGCTGATAAAGAAGGAAAGAAGCCGCAAACACATAAAAATTTACGATCCGAATGCTAAACCGGTATATGATACCGTTCAGATAATGAATATTTTGCCGCACAGGCAGCCTTTTTTAATGATAGATAAGATTCTGGAATTAACAAAGAGCTATGTGGTAGGATTGAAAAACGTTACCATGAACGAGGAGTTGTTCAAGGGGCATTTTCCGGGAGCGCCATTGTTTCCGGGGGTGTTGCAGATTGAGGCTATGGCGCAAACCGGCGGCATACTGGTATTAAACACCGTACCCGACCCGGAAAACTACATCACCTTGTTCCTTAAAATTGAAAACGCCAGGTTTAAAGCCCCTGTGGTTCCTGGCGATACCATTATATTTCATTGCAGCCTGCTGGCGCCTATACGCCGGGGCATTGCACAAATGAAAGGTGTTGGAATGGTTGGCGAACGTATTGTTGTTGAAGCCGAATTAATGGCACAAATTGTAAAAAAAACTAATAAAACCGAAGAAGCATGATCCAGCCGTTAGCGTACATACATCCACAGGCCAAAATAGCCGATAATGTGGTAATTGAGCCGTTTGTTACCATACATAAAGATGTAGAAGTTGGCGAAGGCACCTGGATAGGCTCCAACAGTGTAATAATGGACGGCGCCCGTATCGGCAAAAACTGCCGTATTTTCCCGGGTGCGGTTATCTCGGCCCCGCCGCAGGATTTAAAATATCGCGGCGAGCAAAGTACCGTTTCTATCGGCGACAATACGGTTATCCGCGAATGCGTAACCCTTAACCGTGGTACCGCACTCGATAAAAATACCACTACCATCGGCAGTAATTGCCTGCTGATGGCTTATGTACACGTAGCACACGATTGCGTTATAGGCGATAACGTAATTATAGCCAACTCGGTACAGTTGGCCGGCCACATCAATGTATACGACTATGCCTTTATCGGAGGTACATCCGCTGTACACCAGTTTGTGGAGATTGGCGCACATAGCATGATATCCGGTGGTTCACTGGTACGTAAAGATGTGCCACCATATACTAAAGCCGGCCGCGAGCCATTATCTTATATCGGGATAAACTCTGTTGGCCTGCGTCGCCGGGGATTTACCGCAGCTACCATTAACGAGATACAGGAAATTTACCGTATTATCTTTCTGAAAAAATACAACGTTACCAAAGCTCTTGATATCATTGAAGCCGAATTTAACCCCACCGTTGAACGAGACGAGATTATCAACTTCGTTCAAAACTCGCAGCGCGGGATTATGAAAGGATTTGGGATATAGTTTTCGGGTCCATAGTCGATAGTCCATGGACCATAGCTAAAAGTTACGTGAACTAACTTAATTTTCACTATTTGTAAATAATGAACAACACCACGGTCTATGGACCATGGACTATGGACTATGGACTCCCTTTTTTCACTTTCCCTCCAAAACATTGGGCGCCGCTTTAACCGCGACTGGATTTTCCGGGGGGTTGATTATGCTTTTTCCTCCGGAAAAATTTATGCCGTGCTGGGGCCTAACGGCTCCGGGAAATCCACATTGTTACAAGTGTTAAATGGTAGCCTATCACCCTCTGTCGGTACAATCAGTTTTTTTTACGGCGATAAACTTGTCGATATTGACAAGGTTTATGAACACCTCAGCCTTGCCGCCCCGTACCTTGAATTAATTGAAGATTTTACTTTGGCCGAAGTGATTGATTTTCATTTTAAATTCAAACCCTATAAATCGGGGATGAATAAGAATGAAGTGATTGACCTGCTCGGGATGCAAAGCAGTAAAAACAAACTGATAAAGTATTTTTCATCCGGTATGAAACAGCGGCTCAAATTAGCGCTCGCTTTTTGTGCCGATACGCCTGTGCTAATGCTGGACGAACCTACATCAAACTTAGATACACAAGGCGTTGAGTGGTATTTATCCCTGGTACAAAAATTTGCACAAGGGCGGTTGACTATTATATGTTCTAACCAGGAGCATGAGTATAGTTTTTGTGATGAGCGCTTGAGTATTGTGGATTATAAAGGGGCGGTGAAAGGGTAAAATAATGTAGGGGCTAATAGCATTAGCCCGGTGTGATGTATTACTTTAATAATCACGGCACAATCGGCCCGCTATGGGTAAACGGTTGAAACCAGATAACTGTTCCGTTATCATCCCTGAAATAACCGCCTGGCCACGACGAATGTTGCGGATGCACATACCAGGCTTTTATGTATTCGGGCGCTCCGCCCACCGGCATCTGGTTAATGTTTAAGTTGTAATAGCCCAGCTGCGCAACCAAAGTCGAATCTCCGATTGAAATATTTTGTGCTTCACGTTCATTGTCTAATTTAATAAACGTATCCCTCAGTATTTGCAAGCTCATATTAGGTTTGTTATCCAGGGCAATATTGCCAACTATAAACTGCGGCGCGGGGTACGGGCCGTATAGTTTTCCATTCTCAAAACCAAAAGTAAGATCCTCAAAAAATACAGGAAGGCCGTTCCTCACTTGCATAGCGGTGGCAATCTGGAAAAACCCCATTTGGTTATTCTGATCGAGAGCGTTATAGGATTGGTAAGTGTAAAAAACAAACCCATCTGTCGATAGATTGTTGTCCTTCATCAACCCGGTGACGATACCACTATCCTGCGCCGAATAATTGTTGTTTTTAAAGGGATACCCAATATTTGGCCCGGGTGCAAGCATAATAGTGCCATTTAAGTGGGTAACACCGGTTTCCTTTTTACAGGCAGCTATCAATAATAAGGCGAAGAAGAGATAAAAGATGTTTTTCATAACAGCGTTCAGGCTTAGCAAGTTTTGTTGAGAGACTGAAAACGCTCCGTGTTTTTACATTTTCGGTAATCAGCTTTACAATGTTACGAAAAAAGGCGCCTGATTGCTACAGAGGGAGTTAATAAATTAGTTAGCCTCCCATTAAATTTGCGCGGTTTAGGCCGCATGCGTTTTTATTATCGCTCATATAACCGCTTTTCCAGCTTCTTATCCTGATGATATACGTCTTTATAATTGATCATAACGCCGTCCTTTACTTCGCAGGTGATGCGTATTTTTCTTCCGGTTGTATTTATCCAGCGTAAGCGCTCCATATTAATGACTATTTTATGGATTTCATTTTCGGGTTTTGCATAATTGTTGCCCGAAAATTTGGTAGTTAGCAGTTTTAAATGGTGCTGTAAATTAGCGTAAGCTTCTGTATGGGGCTGCACATTTAATATAGCATTAGCCGGCTGCTTCTGTTTCAGTGCATTAACCAACGCGGCATCTGCCCTAAACTGGCTGGTGCTTGCTGCGTCAATAGTTGCGGCCGGAAACCACGGGTTTAATTTTCCGTAATGCAGGTTATTTATTAATGTGATCACAGCATCCGTCAGCTCGATATCAAAATAAGCCTTTTGAATGTTGCTTGCCTTGCCCGATTGCATGGCGTGTAAGCGGGAGTAAGTAAGTTCCATAGGGCGATAATCAGCCGGATTAAGGCCATACTGTAAAATACAATCAAACAAAAGCATCGCACTCCATGCCGGTGTCCTTACGGTATCGGGCAATAGCCATATCATTTTAAACCCTTCCGTTTTATAAAACCGCGCTACAGACTCGGGGTAGTGTAACTCGTTTTTATGTTTAGCCAGTTGCTCCTTGATCGCAGCAGAAACGGACGTGTCTGTGTTGATAGTATTATTGATTGCTTTTAGCTTTATGTGCGACAACAGTAATATAATTACCGTTAAGTAAGCAACTTGTTTTAACCTTTGCATCTTCACTGTCTTTTTGTGTTCATTGCGAATTCTCTGTCTCTCTGTGGTAAAATTAAGCTACCTTTTTTACTTTTTGGTTGGAAAAACAAGCAATGGGATGGTAATATGGCCAGCCATTTTTTTTGTATGACTACCATTTAACAAGTTGTCAAAAAAACCATGCTGCCGGTGCACCATGGCCAGCATATCAATTTGGCCGTATTCGCAAAGCCAGTTTAATCCCGCTTCTATACTATCTTGCTTAACTGCCCGGTAATAAATCTGCGGGTAGTCGGCTTTGTTGGATATTTCGGCAAGGAATTGCTCAATAGATTTTTCAAAACCATGAGATTGAAGTTTTGCATCCGTAATATGTGTTAACAGAATTTCGGCATTCAACAACCTTGCGAAATCTATGAGCTGATAAATTTGTTCCTGGTCATTTTCAGGGTGTTCAAAATCTATCGCGAAGGCTATTTTTTTAATGGGTTTAAAATTGGCCGCGCCGGGCACTATCAACAATGGTTTAGTGCCCGCTTCAATCAGGTCGTGGGTATGGTTGCCTAATAATAACGCATTCCATTCGCCCGGTTCGTGTTCTCCTGAAATTATCAGATCAACGTTTTGTTTTATTGCTGCATTGGGCACAGTTTCATTAACTTTTCCGCTATCATTTAAATAGCCTACCGGCGGGTTGAAGGTTTCTGTATAATTATTTTGTTCCAGGTGTGCCTTCAGGCGTTTTAATTCGTCGATAGAGTCCTCCAATAATTCGTCACTTTCAAACTGCGGCCAAACAACCAAACCCGCCATTGGTGTCTCGGCCGGAATTGTGACAATATTGCAAAGAAAAACTCCCGCCTTAATTTGCCTGGCCAACTGGTAACCGTATTCAGCCGCGTGCCTTGCATTGGCCGAAAAATTCGTCGCGATCATTATTTTTTTCATGGTATACAAAGTTGCTTATGCCGGGGCACCGGGAGAATGACTTTCCTCACTATTTGAAATGTTTGCTATCATTATCGGGCCTGATTTTTGCAATGTTATTGTTACATGTTAGGAAAATTAAACGAAGCCCAAATTGAAGACCTGTTAATGAGTCTTCCTGTTGGTCGCATTGGCTGCCACGCGGAAGGAACTACTTACATTGTACCCGTAAACTATTTTTACGATGGTAAGGCTATTTACGCGCATTCGGGCAAAGGGATGAAAATTGACATGATGCGTATAAACCCCAAAGTTTGTTTCCAGGTAGATGCGATTGATGACCTGTTGAATTGGGAAAGTGTAATTGCCTGGGGGGAATTTGAAGAAATACTGAACCTGCAGGAGAAAACGCACGCTATGCAAAACATCATTAACCGCGTAATGCCACTTTTGAAGGGTAAAGACGCCCAACCATCGCATGGGTTTACCAACAATGCGAGCGATGTTGGCAATAATGTAGAGTTGATTTTGTATAAGATAACGCTAACCCAAAAAACCGGCAGATTTGAAAAGGAGCTTTAAACCTTAATTAGAGACCCCCGAATACCGGTGTACTTTACTCACAAAATGGTCAAGATCAAAAGGTTTTTCAATATGATCATCAGCACCGCATTCATCTTTAATTTTTTGCAGATCCATGTTGGCCGAAACAAGGATAACAGGTATATGTTTTAGGTCATCGTGCCCTTTTATGTAGGCACACATAGCCTGCCCACCTTCGCCTTTTAACTGCAGATCAAGCATCACCAGGCCAACCTCTTTTGAATGTAGTTTTCGCCTTGCCAACCCGGTATCCGCTAAGCTAATCACATTATAGCCTTCCACCTCCAGCAAAATGCACATCATTTCGGCAATTATAGGCTCGTCTTCAATTACAAGTACTTTTTTTCTCATAATTAAATACATGCAATTTAAGGGCCAAATTAAAACAATGTGGGCTGGTAATGGTTAACGGCAATTCCAGTGATTTCAACAGCCTGAGGTTTTGATAAAGTTATTTCAAATACCGGAGTTTCCTGGTAACGCGAGGCCACGACTATGGTTGTTTCGCCGGCGCAGTTTTCAAATAGTTCCTGCACCAGTTTAGGGTCGTTATTGTTTTTGGAGAGATGCGAAAGCAACAAATGACTCATGTACGGCGGCCGGTGCGCGATAAATAACTCCACCGCCTGTTTGTTGGACAGGTGGCCGTTCCCCCCGCGGATTCTGCGTTTTAAATGATAAGGATAGCCGCCGGCATCCAGCATAGCATCGTCATAATTGGCTTCAAGGAAGGCTGCATGGCATTGGCTGAAGTGACCGATAACCTGCCCGCAGGCTATGCCGATATCGGTAAATATGCCCACTGTAACACCCTGGCAGGTAACAATAAAACTATAAGGATCAGCAGCATCGTGCATTTTGGGAAAGGCGGTAATTTGCAGTTCGCCTATTTGAATGGGCTGAAAGGCGGCAAACGGAAAAACCAGGTTCTCATCCAACGTCAATCCGCCCTGCTGCAGGGTTGGGCGGGTTATATAAACCGGCAGCTGGTATTTTTTGGCCAGTACCGGTATACCACTGATGTGGTCGGAATGTTCATGGGATACAAAAATGGCTTTAACTTTGCGGATGTTTAACCCAAGCCGCAGCATCCGTTTTTCCGTTTCCCGGCACGATATCCCGGCATCAACCAATACAGCTTCGTGCCCGTTACCAATATAATAACAGTTGCCGTTACTCCCCGAATTTAATGACGCAATAAATAATGACATTGTACTGCAAAGTAACCGGATTTTAACGGTAAATTCATTTTAGACTGTGAAAAATAAACAGCTTTTGCTTGCTTGCTAATCTACCACAAAGAACACTAAGGAAAAAAGCGCAAAGAACTTAAAGAAAAAATGAATGTTTCGGACCTTCAAGTCCGTTTTAATTCTAATGGCACTGGATAAAATCGAACCTAAGTGTCCTCTGTGTTTTTCTCTTTGTGTACTTTGTGGTAAAAATTAACTCCCAAACCCTCGTAAAATCGTTGTAATCATTCTTCAATCGGTGAAATCCCCAAAAACAAAACTTATATTTAGCCCCATGGATTCACCGATAACTTTACCTGTACTTGATGTTGCCGAATTGCGCGTGCTGGGCTCGTTGATGGAGAAAAGCAAAACCACGCCCGATTATTACCCCATGACCATCAATAGCCTCACCGCCGCGTGTAACCAAAAAACATCGCGCAGGCCGGTAGTGCAGTACGACGAGGATACAGTTGCCCAGGCATTAAACACCCTTAAACGACGCGGACTTATCTCCACAGCCACAGGCGGGTCCATACGCGCCGTAAAATTTAAACACAACTTTGCCATTGTATTCCCGGTGTTACCATCGGATGTGGCTATAATTTGCCTGCTGATGCTACGCGGCCCCCAAACACCGGGCGAGCTTAATACCAACTCGGGCAGGTTGCACGAGTTTGATTCCATTGAAGAAGTTCAGGAAACGCTTGACAGGCTAAGCAGCCCCGAACTTCCTTTTTTAATGCAATTACCCCGCCGCCCCGGCCAAAAGGAAATGCGTTATGCCCATTTGCTGAGTGGCGTTCCGGATATTAACGACGAGGATTTTGATGATGCACCCGCAAAAAGCCACGGCGGCCTGGAAGCTCGCGTAGTTAAGCTGGAAACCGAACTGGCTGAGTTGCGTGAAGCTTTTGATAAATTGATGAAGGAACTGAGCTAATGCAAACCTAACGGTAAGTAATTTGTTTATCATGTAAACCAAAATTATTTACCATGAAAAAATTATTTGCTATTTGCGCAGTGGCGTTTGCCGCTTACGCCTTTCAAAGCTGCAGCGGCGCCAAAAAAGGCGGCGAAACGGCTGACAGCACCACAACCACTAAAGACTCAACAAGCAGTACTGTTTCCAGTACAACCGCAGCGGATAGTGCCGATGTTAAATTCGCCCACAAAGCCGCTATGGGTGGCTTAGCCGAAGTAGCATTAGGCAGGCTTGCACGGCAAAAAAGTACCGATCTGCAAATTCAAAATTTCGGCGATATGATGGTTACAGACCATGGTAAGGCAAACGACGAATTAAAGGGAATTGCGAAAGCCAAAAACATCGCGCTGCCCGATTCAGTAGATGCTGAACATCAGCAAAAAATGAATGATATTGCCGCATTGAGTGGTAAAGATTTTGATAAAGCTTATGTGGATGCCATGATTGACGGGCATAAAAGAACATTAACGCTGATGCAGGAAGAAGCAGCGAACGGAAAAGACCCCGATTTGAAGGCATTTGCGGCCAAAGTTGCGCCTACTGTTCAAATGCATTTAGATGCAATTAATAAAATTCATGATAGCCTAAAGTAAGAATGATGGTGTGTACAATCTTGTATCATCTTGTTCCGTTTTGTTAAACGTAAATTTAAAAACCCGCTTTATTTTTGTTCCGAGAGATTTTGTTACCAGAATATTTGGTGGGAACACAGATAGTAAGCGGGGCACAAATTTTTTACTTAGTGTTTATTCAGTATGCTCACCAGACAGGGTCCTCTTGCTGACAAAGAGGCCCTGTTTTTTTGTTGTGGCCCCGGGGGCCATTGATTGGTGGAATATTAATAAGGGAAATAAATACTTTCTTATTATTGTAACATCATATTCCTGTTCAAAATGAAAACACTGCACGATCTGCTGTTATTAGGCGACCCGCGCCTGTATGAAAACTGCGAACCTGTTTTACCTGAGGAGCTGCCCATGGTTACCGCCTGGGTTGCCGATTTGGATGATGTGATGAAACAAATTCGGCTTAAATATAATTTTGGCCGCGCCATTGCAGCACCGCAACTGGGTATAATGAAAAGGCTCATTTATATGAATATCGACAGGCCTGTCATTTTTATAAACCCCGAACTGGTAGACTTGAGCGATGAACTGTTTGAATTATGGGACGATTGCATGAGCTTCCCTAATTTATTGGTGAAAGTTAAACGTCATCAGTCATTAACCATAAAATACCTTGATGACCAATGGACGCCACAAATATGGAAAATGGAAGGTGATTTATCCGAATTGTTGCAGCACGAATACGATCATCTAAACGGCATACTTTGTACTATGCGGGCAATTGATGAAAAATCATTTAAGTGGCGACCCTGAGCAATGCGAATTTGTACGCTAAACGCCTTATCTTAGCGGCATCACCCGTTTATGAAAAAACTCTTATTCCTGCTGCTATTCCTCGCCGGCTGCCAGCCTTTATTTGCACAAGTGGAGTTGCTGCCTAAGTTTATCCAAAAAATGTATTTTAATAAAGATACCAGCAAGCGTAAAAGTTTTGTGTTGTTGCCGGTGTTAAGTTCGTCGCCCGAAACGGGGGTTGAATTGGGTGGTGCGGCGCTGCTTTCATTTTATACGGATACAACGGGGCACAATACCCGCGTTTCGGATGTGTATGGCTATGCAACCATTACCACAAAGGGGCAGCAACGGCTAAGTTTAACCTCCAACTATTGGTTGCCAAACAATACGTTTCATTACCTGGTAAACCTTGGTTTTATCAATTTCCCTTTCGATTTTTACGGTATTGGTAATAACACCCGCCTGGCCGATGCCGACCACGTAAGCGAAAGACGCTACCGCTTAAAATTTAATGGGGAAAAACGCTGGGGAAACACCATTTATGTAGGCTATGTGTTGGGTGCCTTCGATTACATTTACAGCGACAATAATGCCACCGGTATTTTCAATACGAGTAAACTGATTGAGAACAAGTATGGCGGCGCAGGCGTTTACGCAGGCCCAAGCTTTACGTTCGATAATCGCAACAATAACACCTATACTACACGCGGCCTTATTGTAAATGCTTATTTAAACATTATGCACGGCATTGTTTACAACAACGATTACAAGGGCGCATTTTTTAATATCGAGTACTCGCAGTTTTTTTTGTTGGACAAAAAATTGGTTTTAGGGCTTGATGTGCAGGAACAAAGCCTTATTGGCGGGGCATCGCCATTTTACCTGTTGCCGCAAATGGGCAGCGACGAAATGATGCGCGGCTACTACGGTGGCCGCTACCGCGACCGTAACTATATTGCCGGGCAAACCGAGCTGCGTTATCGCATTTGTAATAGTTTGGGCATAGTAGGTTTTGTGGGGACGGGAGAGGTATTCCACTCGGCATTTAGCCTGGCCGAACTTAAGCCTAACTACGGCGGCGGATTGCGTTACTTTTTTGATCTGCAAAAGGGCCTGAGTGTTCGTTTGGATTATGGTGTTGGCCAGAAACCTGCCGGTGAGCCGAGAGAAACCGGGATATATATTGGCTTGGGGCAATCTTTTTAAATGGTTCTTTAACCCTGCTGCCGCAAACGCGCACGGAGTTTTTAATTGCAAAGTTACAATCATAACATACTGCCGCTCCCAGTTTGGTTTTAATCTCTGTGTACTTTGCGCCTCCTTTGTGCTCTTAGTGGTTAATTTTACTCATTCAAAACGTTATAGCGCTTTTCAAAGGAATCACAACCTCTTTTTTCCATAATAAATATATCTTTACGGTTAAACCATGAACGCAAAAGGACGATTATTAGAATTAGACTGTTTACGAGGTATTGCTGTAATATTTGTTATTACTTTTCATTTCACACTTGGTGAACCCAATTTAAAACCATATTTCAGATTTGGTTGTACGGGCGTCGATTTGTTTTTTATGATAAGCGGCTTTGTGATCTTCCTTACCATTGAAAAAACAAAACATTGGAAAGATTTCCTGATTTCCCGGTTTTCGAGGTTATTTCCAGCTTACTGGACAGGGGTTACCCTAACAACACTGTTTATTTTGGGTTGGTCGGCCGCAATTAAATCGCACCATACTTTCCCCGATTTAACGGCATACCTGGTTAATTTAACCATGATACCATCGTACTTTAATGTACGATACATTGATGGCGTGTACTGGACTTTGCTGGTAGAGCTTCTATTTTACTTGTTGATGCTCGGTATATTCCTGGTAAAAAAACTAAACCAAATTGAATGGATTTGTTTTTTTACACTGATATTATGCCTTGTTAACGGGATACTTTTTAAAGCCCAATTAATCGGGGTACACGATTTTTTTAAACAATATTTACCGATACTCACGTTCTTCCCCTTGTTTGCTGCGGGGATAATGTTTTATAGAATAAAATTCCACAAAATAACTCTTTATCGCTGCCTGTTAATTGTGTTTTGTTTAGTAGTGCAGGTAGCATTGTTTGATGATACAGGTAAAGCGGGCGCCATGACCATGATGCAATACACCTTAATTGTTGCCGTTTATTTTGCGTTGTTCTTTTTATACACGTTTAATTGGCTGGGGTTTATAGTTAATAAGGTGACGCTTTTTTTAGGGAAGATATCGTACAGCCTGTATTTAATACATGATTATATAGCTTTTTTCATATTGATACCGCTGTTCACAAATACCAAACACTTTCATTTTAATTACCTGGTGGCCGACTTTCTGATCGTCCTGCCAATCATCATTATAATGGCAGCCTTAATTAACAGGTTTGTTGAGATACCGGCGATGCATTATTTACGCAAAAAATGGTCATCGCGTAAAGCGGAACCAGTTGCCAACGAACGCCGGGAGTTTTAGGACCGCGCCAAATATTCATCAGCACTCGGGCAGGCTAATAGGAATATGTATTGCCAATCCTCCGTCCGAAGTTTCTTTATACTTCGAGTTCATATCCAAGGCTGTTTGCCACATGGTTCTTACCACAGCATCTAAACTTACTTTGGCGTTATCAGGGTTGGTTTGCAGTGCCAGTTGCGATGCAGTTATGGCCTTTATGGCCCCCATTGTATTACGCTCAATACAGGGTACCTGAACCAAACCGCCAATGGGGTCGCAGGTCATGCCAAGGTGATGTTCCATGGCAATTTCGGCTGCCATTAGTACCTGGCGCTGGCTGCCCCCTAAACATTCGGTAAGCGCCGCCGCTGCCATAGCCGATGACACACCAATTTCGGCCTGGCAGCCACCCATAGCCGCCGAAATGGTGGCGCCTTTTTTAAATATACTCCCAATTTCGGACGCAGTTAACAAAAACTGGATAATCCGGGCATCGGTATAGCCATTGCAAAATACGATGTAATACTGCAAAACGGCGGGAATTACCCCCGCAGCTCCATTGGTTGGCGCGGTTACTACCCGGCCAAACGAGGCATTTTCTTCGTTAACAGCCAGCGCGAAACAACTCACCCAATCCAAAGTGTTTTGAAATCCGTTGCCCGTTTGGCGTATGGCTGTTACCCATTCATCAAAATTATGATATTTGTGATTGCCAATGAGCCGGCGATTAAGGCTGGCGGCTCTGCGTGCAACGTTTAAGCCGCCCGGCAACTGTCCGCCGGTATGGCAGCCACGGTACATGCAGTCTTTTAGTGCAGTAAAAATATTGAGCACCCCGGTTAGCGTTTCCTGCTCGCTGCGCCAGGCCAGCTCATTTTCCATTACCACCTCGGATATTTTTAAGCCCGTTTTTATGCACCAATGCAGCAGGTTGTTGGCTGTTTCTATCGGGAAGGGCAAATCAACTTCGGCCTTGTGCTGGCCATGGCCGCCTTCGCGCTCCACAAAGCCACCGCCTATGGAGTAGTAGGTTTCGGAAATGGCGATTTCGCTACTTAAAAACGCCTGGAAAGTAACCGCATTGGGGTGATAGGGGAGGCTTTCGTTGAATAAAAATAGCAGGTCGTCATTTATGGCAAAGTCAATCTCCTTTTCGCCCGCCAGCAGCAATTTGCCCGATGTACGGATTGCTTCTGTTTTTGGTGTAACCTTATCAACCTCAAAAGTAACCGGGTCATCGCCGCTAAGGCCCAATAATATAGCTATGTCTGTTCCGTGGCCCCTGCCGGTTTTGGCAAGCGAACCGTAAAGCAATATTTTTATCTGTACTACCAGTTGTAAGGCCTCCCTGTCTTCCAGCAATTGCACAAACTGCTGCGCTGCCCGCCAGGGGCCAAGCGTGTGCGAACTGGATGGGCCTATGCCTATCTTAAACATATCAAAAACCGAGATCTGTTCTTTTTGCATGGGGCAAACTTACAATAGTATTAGTATTTTTTATTTGTCATTTGAAAAATCAAAATACATTTAATATATTCAAAAAAAAATTAAACCAAATAAAACCTAATCAAAATGGATCAGTCACAGTTTGGGGGCCAGGCGCCTCCCCGCCCAAAAAATTGGCTTGTTGAGTCAATTCTGGTAACATTATTTTGCTGCTTGCCTTTCGGCATTGTAGGAATTATTAATTCTTCTTCAGTTAACAGCAAATATGACGCGGGAGATTATGCCGGTGCGTTATATTCGTCGCAACAGGCCGCCAAATGGACCAAAATTGGTTTTTGGGTAGGCATAGCTGTTATTGTACTTTATTGCATTTTGTTTTTCGGCCTCGGCATTGGTATGTTGTCGCACAGAAATAACTTTTAATGCCATTTAAAAAAAGCCTGTATTTTGCTGGAGTATTATTGGTTTTAGCTGTATTAGCAGTTATATATTACCGGTATAACCCTGCCGAATACAGGTTTTTCCCAAAATGTCCGTTTCATAGCCTTACCGGTTTAAACTGCCCCGGTTGTGGATCGCAACGGGCAATTTACAGCCTGTTACATGGGGATTTTTTTGCGGCGATTAACGATAACGTGCTATTGGTTATCAGTATCCCCTTTTTGCTGATCCATTTTTATTATAAAATAAAATCGGCTGTATTAAAAAAGGATCTTAGGTGGGATGTAATTTATCACCCATTAACACCTAAAATAATTTTTGCACTGGTGACAGTATTTTGGATATTCAGAAACATCCCGGTTTATCCCTTCAGTTATTTATCGCCGGGTCATTAAAATTAAACCGCTATCTGCCCAAGCCGTCCGCTATAACACCATTCATAACGGTTATATGGTTATAATCCCTTACCACGGTCTGCAAAAACTTCAAATCATTCATTTCCTCGGGTGGGGTTACCGCTAAAATCTCTTTCACCCGTGCGGCTGCATTTATAACTATTTCGGCATTATTGGTTTTAAAATAGCTCCGTATTACTTCCTGTATTAAGGCAACATCCCTATCCGTAAGCGCGTCTATATCTTTAAAAAAAGGCTGGTAAGTTCCAGACATTGAGAAAAGAGCGAGGTTGTCAATTTTTGTCCGCGGCTCAGTTTTAATAAGGGTGGTGCCGGCCACTATATCGCCAACCCGCTGTTGTTTTTCGGTAACAAGGGCGCAAATTAAACCACAGGCATTTGCCGACAGCGTAAAATCAACTATCCGGAATAACCAGCGCAACAGGTACTGGCTAAACGAGGGGCGCCCCCCGCCAAGGCTTATCACCTTTATTTTCATAATGCGTTTGCCTATGCTTTGGCCGTTCATTAAACTTTCGCACAGCAGGTCGTAAAAAACAAACAGGCAGGCATAAATAACGGCTATTGCACCAATGTATACGGCATTATCCCCTTTGCCACGTGTCATAACGAACAGAATAACCGCTAATAATAAAATAGCTATAAATAGTCCCATATCAATTAAACGCGCCAAAAAGCGGTCGGCAACACCGGCCAGTTCATAATCAATATCAATATTTTGCGATGTGGTTATTCGTACTGTTTGCATATAAACAAATATATAGTTCTACAACATATACTTTGGGTAAACTGAAGAAACAATTTTTATTGCTTGTTTTTTATTTTTAACACAGAGAAACGGAGTAGGCACGGAGTACACGGAGTTTTTTTATAGCAAAAAGTTCAATGGTTTTATCTCAGGCTATTCTCCATTCTCTGTGGGCTCCTCTGTTTCATTACAGTTAAATTTCAACCTTGCAAATGCATAAAGCTAAATATATCCGCTTTTTAGTTGAAACATAAAAAAATGTAATTATTTTAACGCAATAATTTTTATACCTTAAATGCGCGAGCCTCTATTTGTTAAACAAAACTCCGAAAAGTGGAAAAGCTTTGAAAGCGTGCCCACAAGCGACCCGGATGAGCTTGCCGACCGCTTTTTGCAGATAACCGATGATTTGGCGTATGCCAAAACTTTTTACCCCGACTCGAGAACTACGCAGTATTTAAATGGGATAGCGGCAACGCTGCATCAATCTATCTACAAAAACAAAACGGAAAAGAGCAACCGTTTTATCACCTTTTGGAAATATGAGCTGCCTTTGCTGTTTAAGACGTACGAACGGCAATTGCTTTACTCGTTTATTTTTTTTACGATATTTTGTGCTATAGGCGTACTGTCGGCCAAATATGATGAAAACTTTGTGCGCCTTATTTTGGGCGATGCTTATGTGGATACCACCAATGCCAATATTGCCAAAGGTGATCCGTTTGGGGTTTACAAACAATCGGGTGAGTTTCCTATGTTTTTCATGATTGCATCGAACAATATTTTTGTGGCCTTTTTAAACTTTGTGAGCGGCATCGTTTTTTCGGTGGGTACAGTTTATTACCTGTTGCGCAACTCGTTAATGCTGGGTACGTTCGAGTATTATTTTTTTAGCAAGGGGCTGGGTGCGCAATCTATTTTAGTAATTTGGATACATGGTACGCTTGAGATGTCGGCATTTATAATAGCCAGTGCTGCCGGTTTGGTTTTAGGCAATAGCCTGTTATTCCCCAAAACCTATAAGCGGCTTGTATCTGTAAAAAAAGGCGCCAAGGATGGTATGAAGATGACGGTTGGCCTTGTGCCCATTTTTTTAACCGCCGCATTTTTCGAAAGTTTTGTAACCCGCCATACGGAAATGCCGCTTTGGCTAAGCATCAGTATTTTAACCACATCCCTTACATTTATGGTTTGGTATGTAATTATTTACCCTAATATATTATCAAAAAGACAAAAACCTTATGGCAGCAAAAATTGAACTTTTAAAAATTCGCGATCTGGGCGAAGTAGTTACCGATACATTTATTTTCGTCCGCCAAAATTTTAAGGAGATGATTAAATGCTTCTTTATTTTCTGTGGATTTTTTCTGCTTGCCGGCGCATTGTTTGGCGCAATGCAGCAGGTAAAAATGCTTGGCACCCTAAACTACTTAAAAGCGGGCGCCCCGCCGCAATTATTTGACCCCGAACGTATTTTTGCAAACTTTGGCCTTGAGTATTTTCTGCAATTGTTTTTTTTGATGCTGGGCTATATTATGATCCAGGTTACCACGCTATCGTACATGGCCCTTTATAAAGAGAAGGGGAATATGCCCCCAACCACCGAAGAAGTATGGGGTTATATTAAATATTTTTATTTTAAATTGCTGGGTAGTGGTATCGTGATAGGACTTTTAGTTATTGTAGCCACCTTGCTTTGCATTTTGCCAGGTGTTTATTTGTATCCTATAATGGCGTTGGTATTTCCTATTATGGTGTATGAAAATACAAGCTTTGGGTATGCTTTTAACCGCAGTTTTAAACTGATAAAAGAAAATTGGTGGCTAACATTTGGCTGCATCGTAATTATGAGCATTATTGTGTCTATGGCCTCCATGATATTTTTGTTGCCGGCAATGGTAATCAATATTATTAACATGGTATTACACATAACCAAAGGCGAACAGGTGTCATTTACCTTAACCATAATTACCACGCTGGTAGAAAGCCTTGGGCATTTGTTTTATATGGTGCCTATTGTTACCATTAGCTTATGCTACTTTAATTTAACCGAAACCTTAGACGGCACGGGCTTAATAGGCCGCCTTGGGCAATTAGGTAACGCCGCTCCCGAAAACAATGCACCTGCCGAAGAAGAGGAATATTAAAATGCTACGCTGTTTGTATCTTTTCTTTTTTATTGCAGCTATAAATTGCGGTATTTGCTTTGCGGCCAAAACCGTAATAGTAAAGCCTGTTGTGGCAAAACATGTTACGGTAAAACCTAAAACGCCTCCGGCGGTATTAAAGGCCGATAGTTCGTTTATTAATAAACGCGGGTTTAACAAGGCTGATTTACAAGCGTACGGTAAACAGCCTGGATTTAGCTATAAGGAAAGGAACGATGCCCGCTCGTGGTGGACAAGATTTTGGCGCTGGTTTTGGCATGGCCTGGTGGCCTGGTTTTTAGGTTTGTTCCATTTCGACAAGTTTAAAGGCGCAGCCAGTTATTTGGCATTGTTTTTTAAGTTAGTACAATACCTTATCATATTGGTAGGCGTTGCCGCGCTGGTATTTTTAATACTGAAGATAATGGGCATTGATATGTTCTACATATTCAGGCGCAAGCCTCAAGTTGCGGACCTGGCCTATGATGAGCAGTTAGAAAACATTCACGAAATAAATTTTGATACGGAAATAGAGAAAGCCGTTGCAAGCCATAATTATCGGCTGGCAGTAAGGCTGCTTTATTTAAAAAGCCTTAAACAATTAAGCGATGCAGCATTAATAGCCTGGCAACCCGAAAAAACAAACACTGCCTATATTAATGAATTAACCGATGTGCAGCAACGCAGCAGCTTTAAACGGTTAACTCACCAGTTTGAATACGTTTGGTACGGTGGCTTTTTGATTGATGCGGAGGTTTTTGGCCGGATAAACGGAATGTTTCAGGATTTTAAAACGGCAATAGTATGAAAGACTTTAAGATATATCTTTACCTGGCTTTCGCGTTGTTAACCGTATACCTTGTGGCCGAATACAATAAGCCCACCCCCATTAATTGGGCCCCCACTTTATATTATAGAGACAAAGTTCCGTTTGGTACGTATGTTGTTTATCACCAGTTAAACCACATTTTTCCCGGTGCAAATGTGATAAAGACCAATACCTCTATTTATAAAGCATTAAGCGACACCGCCGAAACCCAGGGCAATTATTTGATAATAGCCGATGCGATAAAAATAAATAAGGCCGATTACGATCAGTTGGTTAAATATATGGCGGCGGGCAATTCGGTTTTTATGGCCAGCTTTAATTATGATGGTTTTTTGGCCGATACTTTAAAATTATCGGTAAGTTTTGAGTCGGCCAAAGGTAACAGCAAGCTTAATTTTACCAGCAGGGCATTAACCCGAAGTGGCGGATATACCTTTAAAAAAGATATCAGCAATCAATACTTCGACAGTTTTGATACGGCAAAAGCTGTTGTTATTTGTAAAAACAACTATAATCATAGCTCGTATTTAAGCTTTAAGTTCGGAAAAGGAAATTTATATGTGTCCACTAATCCCGAGCTTTTTACAAACTATAGTCTGCTAACTCCGCAAGGTGCCGATTACGCCGAAAAAGCCCTGTCTTACTTGCCAATAACGCAAAATGTTTATTGGGACGAACATCAGAATGGCGATATTGCCGGCGATGAATCTCTATTCCGGGTGTTTTTCACCAGCCCGGCTTTGCAGTGGGCTTATTATTTGAGTTTGGCAGGTATATTAATTTTTGTTTTGTTCGAAGTAAAACGCAGGCAACGCATCATTCCGGTAATTGAACCACTTGCAAACTCCACACTGGAGTTTGTGACCGTTGTGGGGCAGGTTTACTATGAAAAGCGCGACAACGCCAATATCACCCACAAAAAAATAACTTACTTTTTGGAATATCTGCGAGAAAACTTTCAGCTAAAAACAAGCACCCTTGATACAGAGTTTGTGGAACGGTTAACCGCAAAAACAGGCATCAGTGCCGAGTTTGCAACCGAATTGGTTAACGCCCTGAAATTATACAACGGGCAAACATACATTGCGGATAAGGAACTTATACACTTAAACCATTTAATTGAACAATTTTACATCAAATCGAGATAACGATGGAAGACGAAATATTTGAACAACGAACCAATATGAGCGGCTTGAATAGCGCCGTTGAAAAGATAAAAGCCAGCCTGGCGCAAATAATTGTGGGTCAGCAAGACAGTATTGATTTGCTGATTGCCGGTATCCTGGCCGATGGTCACATCCTTATTGAAGGAGTGCCCGGCGTGGCCAAAACCTTAACAGCCAAACTCATCGCTAAATCAATTAACTCACAATACTCGCGCATACAATTTACGCCTGATCTGATGCCTTCTGACATTTTGGGCACCTCGGTATTTAACCCCAAAACTGCGGATTTTGAGTTTAAACAGGGACCCATTTTCGGTAATATCATTTTGATTGATGAAATTAACCGGGCGCCGGCTAAAACACAATCGGCATTGTTCGAGGTTATGGAAGAACGGCAGGTAACCATCGACGGGCAAACCTATAAGATGCAGGAGCCGTTTACCGTTTTAGCTACCCAAAACCCGGTTGAGCATGAAGGCACCTACCGCCTGCCCGAAGCACAACTGGACCGGTTTTTATTTAAGATAGAAATAAAATACCCATCGCTTCAGGAAGAAATTGCCATATTAACTCAACAGCATCAGCACAACACGGTTAACCAGCTGGCAGGAGTTGAGTCGGTGCTGTCTGGCGATGAAGTAGTAGCACTGCGCAACCAGGTGCTGAGCCTGCATGTGGAAGATAAACTGCTGGCGTACGTAGCTACTATCATTCACGAAAGCCGCAACAATAAATCGTTGTACCTGGGTGGATCGCCCCGGGCATCCCTGGCCATTGTAAAAGCAGCAAAAGCCATAGCCGCCATTCGCGGGCGCGATTTTGTTACGCCCGATGATATTATATATGTAGCCGCACCGGTGTTAAGGCACCGTATTATGCTTACGCCTGATAAAGAGATGGAAGGCATTACGCCCGATGAGGTTATAGCGCAGATTATTCAGAAAATTGAAGTACCGCGTTAAATTCATAGTTGATGGTTCATAGTTCATGGCAGGAAGACGATAGTCAACTGTAAAACGATGGCCCAATGCAAATGGCTTCCCCGGAAGGTGGCTCCAATTCTGTTCATATTTTAATTATCCTACTGTAAAAGGAAAAAGTGAAGAAGACGATAGCATTATTTTATAAAAACCTGTTTTTAACCAACCGGCTATTTACCGCACTGGGTGTTTGCGTGGTGCTGTTTGTGCTCGCCTTCTTTTTTCAGTGGTTGGGCGTAATACCCGAACTGACGTTTTATGCCCTGGCCATGCTGGTTTTTATTGATATTTTAATGTTATATCGTACTGCCGATGGCGTATTTTCCAGGCGGCATGCCCCCGAGCGCTTAAGCAACAGTGATGATAACGATTTAGGCGTTTACATCGAAAACCGGTACACTTTTAAAATAAACGTTGGTATTATTGACGAAATTCCCTTTCAGTTTCAAAAACGTGATGTTTGGTTTAAAACGGTTTTAACGCCCGGTCAGCGTAAGCAAATTAACTATGTATTGCGCCCTACCAAACGCGGCGAATATGCGTTTGGATTGATCAGGGTATTTGTGAAATCGCCAATCGGTATGGTGAGGCGGCGGTATAATTTCGGCCCGGCCGAGACGCTTCCGGTTTATCCCTCGTTTTTGCAAATGCGCAAATACGAGCTGATGGCCATCTCCAATCACTTAACTGATATCGGCATCAAACAAATACGCCGGCTTGGGCACAGTTTAGAATTTGAACAGGTAAAAAACTATGTGCAAGGCGATGATTATCGTACCATTAACTGGAAAGCTACCGCCCGCCGGGGTGATTTGATGACCAACACTTATACCGACGAAAAATCGCAGCATGTTTATTGTGTGATAGAGAAATCAAGGGCGATGAAAATGCCTTTTGACGGGTTAAGCTTGCTGGATTACGCCATTAATGCCAGCCTGGTACTATCAAACGTAGCCCTGTTAAAAGAAGATAAGGCAGGCCTGATTACTATTGCCGAAAAAATTGGCGCCATTGTACCCGCCGACCGCCGCGCTACCCAAATAAACAAAATACTGGAAGTGTTGTACCGCGAAAAAACTGCGTATCGCGAAACCAACATGGAACTTTTGTATACCACCATACGCAGTGTAATTAAACAGCGCAGTTTGGTGGTATTTTTTACCAATTATGAAAGTTTCTCGTCAATGGAGCGGCAGCTGCCTTTTTTAAAGCGGATAGCTAAATTTCACCTCCTGCTGGTTGTGTTTTTTGAAAACACCGAACTCAAAAAGCTAAACGAAAGCCCAGCTGCTGATGTAGAGGGCATTTATATTAAAACCATTGCCGACAAATTTGCTTACGATAAAAAACGTATAGTAAAAGAATTGGCCAAGCATAACATACAATCTATTTTAAGCGCGCCGCAAAATTTAACCATTAACACCATTAACCGCTATTTGGAATTGAAAGCGAGACAACGGATTTGAAGAGCCTGCGCAGGCAATCTTTCGCATGATTTTTAGTTTTTGAAATTCAAAATCGTGGAACTCCAATATGCACAATCCGTTAACCAACCTAATCATTAGAGGTGTAACGCTTTTGTTACAATTGTTCCCAAATTAGTACAACTTCATTTTTTAAATATAAATTTATCCCGCAATAGCGGTACACCAATTACGCTTAGTAAAAAACCAATTATATCTACAAAGCCGGGCTGTTATTCAGTCAAATTTGTTTAATTAATTATAACCAAACCCTACAATGAGTACTTTATTTAACCGTGAACAATGAATAATTACTTTATGTCCGGCGAAATTAAAAATGAGGGGCATAGTTATTGCAGTGAAATGGGGTATAAGGTGGTGAATTGAAAACTGCTCTCTATTATTTATTTAGTTATGAATGAGTCATTTAAAAACAGAATCGAATTATTAGCTTTCTTTTTGTTGGTTTTTATTTTCAACGCATTAGACGGTCATTTATCCATAATAGCACTAAATGCAATTTGTTTGCCCATGATAGCTATCGTGGCTTTCCCAATATTAATTGAGAAATACACCCTTTGGTCGATGAAAAGAAAGATGGAGATTGAAGAATAAAGTAGGGGAATAATACCCCCCGGTAATTAAATCAGGTCGATTTCGGGAAAACTATCCCCGCAGCACTCAGGTTTCTAACTATTTTTTCCATCAGCGCAATTTTAATATTCAAATAATCGGCAGGTACCAGCCAAACATTTACGGTGATGCGTAAACTGTCTACCTCCATCCCGGTAAGGCCAACCCTTATAGGCGAATCAGTCAAAATCCCTTCGGTTGAATCAATAGCATTCTGGATAATTTGTTTGGCGATATCAATATCAGTACCATAACCCAACTTTACTTCAAAATCCAAGCGGCGTTTTTCTTCGCGACTCAGGTTGGTAATTACCTCGTTAAACAGTTTTCCGTTAGGGATAATAATGGTTTTATTATCCACTGTTAATAATACAGTATAAAATATAAGGATAGACGTTACCTTGCCCTCCTGCCCCTGCGCAATAACGCTGTCGCCAATTTCAAAAGGTTTTAATAACAAAATTAAAACCCCTCCTGCAAAGTTTTGAAATGTACCGGATAAGGATAGACCCACGGCCACACTAAATGCACCGATAATGGTGGTAAACATGGTAAGCTGTAAGCCCAGGATATCAATCACCAGCATAACGAGCATAACATACAATGCCGGTATAGAAAGACTGAAAATAAATGGCTGTATAGAAGAATTGACCTGCCCTTTGAGCATTACCTTGCGCAGGCGTGAGCGCAATATCTTAATAATCCAGACGCCGATAAAAAATACGGCGAGTGCCGTAATTACCCTAACCCCGCTATTGAGTAGCCAAATATAGGCCTCGTTATAAAACTTCGCTGATGACATAAGCGCCACGAAGTTAGCAATTATATTTATTTACCATAAATGGCTATGAATAACTCGGGGCCTTTAAAAAGCACCCAGTCTACTATGTTACTTTGCAATTGCCTTGCTTTTTGTGTTAAATTTTTCATGGTACCCTCCTTATTTCAAATGTTGTGCCTAATAAGCGGCCAGCATTTATTAATACAAAAATAAGCACAATTGTAACCCAAAAAATACTTAATCAATCATTTGATTAATAGATGACCGTCCCTTTACCCCTAAATGACAATGCCCAATGTGTATAAAAACAAAACCCTTGTCTGATAAAACAGACAGCAGCCCCCCAGCCCCCTAAAGGGGGAGCAAAAGCGATAGGGGTATAAAAGCAAAAAGTCCTCAGCTTTTCGCTTTGGACTTTTTGCTTTGAGCTTTCCGCTCAACTATATGCTTTTGCTCCCCCTTTAGGGGGCTGGGGGGTATTACATCATGCCGCCCATACCGCCACCGCCATGCATTGGCGGACCTGCTTGTGCATCTTCCGGATCATCGGCCAATACACACTCGGTAGTTAATAACATGGCTGCAATTGAAGCTGCGTTTTCTAAAGCTACACGACCTACTTTTGTAGGATCGATAACACCAGCACCGATTAAGTTTTCATACTTGTCGGTACGTGCGTTGTAACCAAAGTCGCCTTTGCCTTCTTTTACTTTTTGCACTACGATAGAACCTTCGATACCTGCGTTTTCGCAGATCTGACGTAAAGGCTCTTCGATAGCACGACGGATGATCTGGATACCAGTATTTTCGTCGTCGTTATCGCCTCTTAAGTCAACCAACGCTTCAACAGCGCGGATGAAGGCAACACCACCACCTGCAACAATACCTTCTTCAACAGCCGCACGGGTTGCATGTAAAGCATCGTCAACACGGTCTTTCTTTTCTTTCATTTCAACTTCCGAAGCTGCACCGATATATAACACAGCAACACCGCCTGATAATTTGGCTAAACGTTCCTGTAATTTTTCTTTATCGTAATCAGAAGTGGTAGTTTCAATTTGTGCGCGGATTTCACCAACACGGCCTTTAATGGTTTCAGGATCGCCGTTACCGTTAATGATAGTTGTGTTGTCTTTATCGATAGTGATTTTTTCGGCCTGGCCTAACATTGAAAGGTCAGCGCTTTCTAATTTGTAACCTCTTTCTTCAGAAATTACAGTTCCACCGGTTAATACAGCAATATCTTCCAGCATTGCTTTACGGCGGTCGCCAAAGCCAGGGGCTTTAACGGCAGCAACTTTCAGCGAGCCACGGATTTTGTTAACCACCAATGTAGCTAATGCTTCGCCATCAAGGTCTTCGGCAATAATTAACAATGGTTTACCAGTTTGAACTTGTTTCTCAAGGATAGGAAGCAATTCCTTCATCGAAGAGATTTTTTTGTCGTAGATCAAAATGAAAGGGTTTTCTAATTCCACTTCCATTTTATCAGTGTTGGTTACAAAGTAAGGAGATAAGTAACCACGGTCAAACTGCATACCTTCAACAGTTTTAACTTCGGTTTCGGTGCCTTTTGCTTCTTCAACAGTGATCACGCCTGATGTACCCACTTTTTTCATTGCATCAGCAATCATTTCGCCAATTAACTCATCGTTGTTAGCCGAGATAGATGCAACTTGTTTTATTTTGCTGAAATCATCGCCAACATCTTGTTTTTGTGATTTCAGGTTTTCAACAACAACTTTAACAGCTTTGTCGATACCGCGTTTCAAATCCATTGGATTTGCACCTGCAGCTACGTTTTTAATGCCGGCAGTAACAATTGCCTGTGCTAAAACGGTAGCAGTAGTAGTACCGTCACCTGCAATATCGGCAGTTTTTGATGCTACTTCTTTTAACATCTGGGCGCCCATGTTTTCAATAGGGTCCTTCAGTTCAATTTCTTTTGCTACAGTAACACCATCCTTAGTGATAGCCGGTGAACCGAATTTTTTATCAATAATTACGTGACGGCCTTTTGGACCTAACGTTACTTTAACTGCGTTAGCTAAAATATCAACACCTCTTTTTAAGGCGTCGCGTGCTTCAACATTGTATTTAACTTGTTTTGCCATTGTCTTTTTTTGTTTTGTGTAGTTGTAAAAGTTGTAGTTGTTGTAAGGGTTGTAGATTTTGTAGGTGGGTTAATCGGTCTTTTCAATTTAACCTTTTTAACCGCTACAACATTTATAACCGTTAACTCCCTTACAGAACTGCGTAAATATCAGATTCGCGCATAATTAAGTATTCTTTTCCTTCGTAGGTGATTTCGGTACCGGCATATTTACCGTATAAAACCTGATCGCCAACTTTAACAGTTAAAGGCTCATCAACCTTACCGTTTCCAACTGCTACAATTGTTCCTTTTTGTGGTTTTTCCTGCGCTGTCTCAGGAATGTAGATACCCGACGCGGTCCTTGTTTCGGCAGGGGCAGCTTCCACTACCACCCTATCGCCGATAGGTTTAATGTTAAGTGACATAGTTATACTAATAATTTAATTTTTATAAAAAATTTAAGTTCTGCTGGCAGTGGCTCATCAATTATGCCAAGCGGGTGCAAATATAAAAAATTGGCACATAACCTGTTCAATTGTCACTTTTGGGTAAATGAGGCTGTTGGTTGTTAATAATAACTTAATGTGGTGGTGTCAGGATGTCAGTAAGGGGTGGGTAGATGAAGGGGCATTTTGAATGAGATTAACAATTAATGAAGGGGTTATCGATTTACCAGCCCTGAAGGGGCGGGATCTGTTAGCGACGGGTAACGCCCGTCGGCCAATATGCAGCGGGTGATTACAATTTCAACACAATCCGCCCGGTTGCTTTGTTACGACGGGCGTTACCCGTCGCTGACAGATTGCACCCTTTCAGGGCTTGTTCCATCACATTCTCCGGCACAAATGAATTCTCAATCATTTTTGCATTTTTAATTTCGCAACGCTTACTTTTAACCATGATAAAAATCAGCCTCGTACAATTTACCCCTCATTTTTGCGCTCCGGATGATAATCTGAAACTAATCGCCTCTTTGCTACAGGGAACGGAAACAGATATTATTGTGCTGCCCGAACTATGTACCACCGGCTATTCGTTTTTAACCATGGAAGAAGCCCAGGGCGCGGCCGAGGGCCCTGACGAAAAGAGTACCCGCTTTTTTAAACAGCTTGCCCACCAACACCAGGCCATGGTAATTGCCGGGTTTGTAGAGAAACACGAAGAAAAGGTATACAATGCGGCGTTGGTAGCCCTGCCCAACGGCGAAGTAAAAGTGTACCGCAAAACGCATTTATTTTTTCGCGAAAAGCTCTGTTTTAACGAAGGTAATTCCGGTTTCTTTGTAGTGCCACACCCTTTAAAAGACTGCAACGTTGGCATAATGGTTTGTAACGACTGGCGTTACCCCGAGGCTGCCCGGAGCCTGGCATTGCTGGGAGCTGATATCATAGCATGTCCGTCAAACCTGGTAACAGATGTTTGGCGCATAGGCATGCCCGCACGGGCACTGGAAAATAAGGTGTTTGTAGCAGTAGCCAACCGCTGCGGCACTGAAACCCGCGAGATGGAGGACGGCGGTACCCAAACACTCACCTTTACCGGCGGCTCGGTATTGTATAAGTTTACCGGCGAGCCCATAGAGCAGGCTGATAAAACGGAACAACGTGTAATTACACTTGAAATTGATCCATTGCTTACCCGTGATAAATATTTTACCCAATACAACGATTTGTTAAACGATAGAAGACCGGAATTTTATTTGACATAAAAAGTAATGTCATGCCGTCCGCCAGTCGGCGGATCGGCACATCACTTAGCTATTCACCGCATACCTGTCGGTTCTGTTAGGCAAAACGTACACCTGTTTAATACATACCTACATGTGGGGTGCTGATCCGCCAACTGGCGGACAGCATGACATCCGTTCTTCTCCGCGGTACTTTCCCGTCTTTCCGGACTTTCCCGACTAAAACCCTATCTTTGCCCCTCAATTATGATGGATTACCAGGTTTATACCTTGCCAAACGGTATCAGGATACTTTTTAAACACGCGGCCTCAACTATTACGCATAGCTGTTTTATAGTTAATGCCGGCTCGCGCGATGAAACAGAAAATCAAATTGGCCTGGCTCATTTTATTGAACATTTACTTTTTAAAGAAACCGAACGCCGCAATACCAACCAAATACTTAACCGGTTGGAACTGGTTGGAGCCGATTTAAACGCATACACCACTAAAGAATATACCTGCATACATGCCTCCCTGTTAAACCAGCATCTGGAGCGAACCATTGATTTGTTTGAAGATATTTTGTTTCATTCCACTTTCCCCGAAGACGAACAGGAAAAGGAGCGGGGGGTGATATTAGATGAAATAGCCTCATATCTGGATCAGCCCGAAGAAGCGATACAGGATGATTTTGAAAGCCTGTTGTTTAAAGAACATCCCATAGGCAACAATATATTAGGCACAGCCGAAACGGTGTCTAAATTAAATAGTGCCGATATCAAGGCTTTTATGGCCGCCAATAATAACACGCACGAAATGGTTTTTGCCGTTTTTGGCGATTATGATTTTAAAAAAGTAATTAAGCTATCCGAAAAATACTTTGGCGACATTGCGGAAAACAGTTCAAAAAAACACCGGATAACCCCGCTAAAAAATGCGTTTGGTCACCACGTTTTTGCGAAGCCTATTTCGCAAACGCATTGTATTATTGGTAACCAGGCATACTCTTCATCCCATCAGCATAAAACCGGGTTGTTATTATTAAATAACCTGTTGGGGGGTATGGGGATGAGCAGCAGGTTGAACCTGGAGATAAGGGAAAAGTATGGCATTGCCTACACCATCGAATCCAACTATACGGCGCTAACCGATACCGGTATTTTTTCTATTTATTTTGGTACTGATAGCGAAAAAACCGAAAAGGCAACCAAGCTGGTTTACAGAGAATTAAGAAAGTTGCGCGACCAAAAATTAGGCACGCTGCAAATGCATCAAACCAAGCAAAAATTTATCGGTCAGATAGCTTTAGCGGAGGAAAGCCGTATGGGTTTAATTATTTCGATGGCCAAAAGTTTGATTGATTTTAATGCGATTGATACCCTGCAACAGGTCTTTGACAAAATAAATGCGGTAACAGCCGAAGATTTGCTGGAAATAAGCAATGAAATATTCGATATTGACAGCATGGTTACACTGTTATTTGAGCCTAAACAATAAATATTTTATTTTTGCACCATGAAATTTCCTATCGTAGCTTATGGCGACCCGGTTTTAAGGCGAAAAGCAACGGCTATTGAGCCGGATGAATATCCGCATATAAAAGCCCTGGTTGAAAACATGTTCGAAACCATGTATGGCGCTCATGGCGTGGGTTTGGCCGCGCCGCAGGTTGGTTTATCCATGCGTTTATTTGTGATAGACGCCGGTACCTTTGCGGAAGACGAACCAAGCCTGAAGGATTTTAAAAAGGCATTTATTAACGCGAAAATTTTAGAAGAAAGCGGTGAAGAGTGGCCGTTTAATGAAGGCTGCCTGAGCATTCCCGATATACGCGAGGATGTATACCGTAAAAAAACGTTAAAAATATCCTATTACGACGAGAACTGGAAACACTACGAAGAAACATACGATGGCATGGCAGCACGTATCATTCAGCACGAATACGACCATATTGAAGGCAAGCTGTTTACTGATAAACTAAGCCCGCTGCGTCGTCGCCTTATTGAGAAGAAGTTAAATGATATATCGAAAGGCGTAGTGGATGTTGATTATAAAATGAAATTTCCTGCCGTTAAGAAAGGACGGTAGGGGAAGAGGCAAGATTGTAAGAGCCAAGAATACCTATAAACAAGAAACAAGACTGTAAGAGTCAAGAATCAAGAAGTGCCTATAAGCAAGAAACAAGACTGTAAGAGTCAAGAATCAAGAAGGGCCGGTAAATAAGCATTTCCTAATGGATGTCTTATTCACCGGCCCTTTTTGGCTATTAAATCTCCTGACTCTAACGGTCTTGTTTCTCTTCAGCCTAATTACTATTCGTCACCCCTCTGCTCTTATCCCCTTCCGAAATCTCTTTTATCAGTGCACCCCAGTTGAATGGGTTTAGCAATGGGTTAACGGTTGAATGGGCATTAACAACGCTGTTATGGAAATCCTGGAAATTATAAATTTCAGGGCCATCCCGGGGCAGCGTACGGGCCATTGCAGCCAACGCCGAGCGGTTTACATTTTTGCGGGCAATTTCCAGATCATCATCCGCTATTTTCATCGAAATAAAATCTTTCCTGAATTCTTCGGTAGTTGCCCACGGAAAAACGTGAAAAACAGGCAGGTTAATAATCTGCGGCTTGAGCGCAACACGCAAAGTGTAGCTTTTACTCGGGATGTTTGCCGGGATAATAACTGTTACCGGTGCATAACCAACCGAAGTAAAACGTATGGTATCCTGCTCGTGCGCCACGAACGAAAAATACCCTTCGTAGTTGGTCAGATTAACCTGGTTTTGCCACGATGTATTGGTGATACTAACATATGGCACAATAACCTTAGCGCTATCTGCATTATGCACCACGCCCGAAAACTGCACTATCGGGCGCTCCTTGATTTGAGCCAGGGCGCCTGTTGCAGCAAATAGAAATAGAAGGCCAATTAACTTCTTCATGTACTAACCGGCTGGTTGTTTATTTTAAAAATGGATACTAATGTACCGAATTAATTATACAAAAATAATGTAAGCGCTCAATACCGGCTGCTATTTAACAAACGTTAACATTACCTGAGGTTTTCGGGTAATACCGCATTCGGGTCGTCAATGTCTGTTAGGTTGAGCGCCTCAACAGCGGTAATTTCTGGCACCGCCTTTTTTATAGCCTCTTCAATACCTGCTTTAAGGGTCATGATGCTCATCGGGCACGACCCGCAGGCACCAAGCATTTTAAGCTTAACTACCTTATCCGGAGTAATCTCCTCAATCGAAACATTTCCGCCATCGGTCAGCAAATAGGGCCTTATGGTGTCCAATGCTGCTTCCACCTGGTCTAATAAACTCATTTGTACCAAATTATATTATAAAAAGTAAAGTTATTAAATATTTACAATTTTTTTATCCAAAAATTTAGCCATCCTCGTTTCAGCAAATTGGCTAATTACCATGTGTTTCTATGCAACACCAAACCGCTATCTTTCAGGCTACCAACAAACGTCCTCCATTAGGGGGCGAAAGATTTGCATGTCCCTGCCGCACATTTTGCAGGTAGAAGAACACGCTATCGGACCATGTTCCATAGGAACATTTTGTGCTTAAGCCACGGATTGGGTTGCTGCTGCTTTAGCGTTGCTGATTGCTATTTGCTGCGCTACTTTTTTTGCCATTTCAATAAATGCACCGGCCATAATACCGCCATCATCCATCACAATTGGCTTGCCGGCATCTCCCGAATCGCTGATGCTTTTTACCAATGGTATTTCGCCTAAAAAGGGCACCTGCAGTTGTGCGGCCAGTTGTTTGCCTCCGCCTTGTCCAAAAATATAATATTTATTTTCGGGCAGTTCGGCAGGAGTAAAGTACGACATATTTTCAACAATACCCAATATAGGCACATTAATAGCATCCATCATAAACATGCCAATCCCCTTCCGGGCATCGGCCAATGCAACATTTTGCGGAGTGGTAACAATAACCGCGCCCGTTACCGGGAAGGTTTGCGTAATGGTAATATGTATATCGCCGGTGCCCGGTGGCAAGTCAACTATCAGGTAATCCAGCTCGCCCCAGTCGGCATCGTTAAACAACTGTTTTACTGCTGTCGAAACCATTGGTCCGCGCCATGGCACAGGCTGGTTAGGGTCGGTAAAAAAGCCTATCGACAATAACTTAACGCCATATTTTTCAATAGGTTCAATGCGGGTTTTACCATCAACCTGGCCGGCTTTTGGCCGCGCATTTTCCAGGCCAAACATAATAGGGATAGAAGGGCCGTAAATATCCGCATCTATCAGGCCAACCTTTGCTCCGGTTTTTGCCAAACCCAAAGCCAGGTTTACCGCAACGGTTGATTTACCCACGCCGCCCTTACCCGATGCCACTGCAATAATATTTTTAACACCGGGAACGCCGGTGTTTTTTTGCGAGGTAACCCGCGAAGTCATGTTAATATGTATGTCTGCTTCCTTGCTGATAAAGTGAAGGATAGCATTGCGGCAGGCATTTTCAATCATTGCCTTTAGCGGACAGGCGGGCGTAGTCAATATCACCGAAAAACTTACCCGATTGCCTTGTATATCAATGTCCTGTATCATGTTTAACGTCACCAGGTCTTTTTTCAGATCCGGTTCTTCCACATGGCCCAGGGCCTGTAAAACTTGTTCTTTGGTAATTTGCATAATTAATACAAAATTACTAAAACGGGGCGAAGTACTGTCATGGTAATGATAAATTGGGGGGGAGAGGTTAGTGGTTGGAGGTTAGAGATTAGTCTTGAAAATCGAAAAAAGGAATTAGAGGTCAGTGATTGGTTTAGAGCTTGGCGGTAAGAGGCCTTTTTTTCAAACTAATCTTCGGCCTCTAACCTCTAATCACTATCTTTAATCAATGATTAAAAACCGCCCTATTCACTTCTGTATTAGCACAATGACGGTTATTGCTTTTGTAGCTTTATCGTGCAGCAAAACCAACACCCTTGTAGTTGTGGAGAAAACGTTGAACCTGGCTAATAAACAGGACGTAATTAGCCGGTTACGATTTGGTGGCAATATAAAAATTGCCTGCGAGGGCACCAGTTTAACCTATGGCGAAGATATTGGCGGCACTGATACCGTAACCTCATACCTTCTGCATGCGCCAACGCAGGCAATATATCAATACCCAACTACCATGATAAAGGATTTAAATAATCCGAGCATAACCCTATCATTAAGAGGCTATCCCGGCGACAGAACCACCGAAGGCATAAGCCGCTGGAAAGACAGTACAACAGCTGATATTTGCATTATAGAATACGGTACTAATGATGCTTATAATTTCGCCGCCTATTCATCGGGCAAAGTGCCGTTAGCTGCCTATAAAGCCCAGTTGCGGATATTGGTTGAGCGTAGGGTAAACCAGGGCGCCTGGGTAATTGTATGCCTGCCGCCGCTGTTGCAAAGCCACGACGGCACCTTAAATGCCTATCGCACTGCCGCAAAGCAAGTTGCCAAAGATTTTTATGCGACGGTGTTTGATGTGGAAGAAAGTATAAAAAATGTGCCCGCCCCTTACAGCGATGCCGTACACCTTAATGCGCGCGCATACCAAAAGTGGGGAAATGATATGGCGGGCCTGATACAGAGGATGGAGGGAGATTAGTGGTGAGAGGTTAGAGATTGGGGGTAATTGCCTTTTCTCACTAAAAACACAGCTAATCTCTAATCTCCAACCTCTAATCTCTTTTTCCCAACTTAATTCTTCTGCCCACAAAACATTTCCGCATTTTTGCGTTTATTGTTGATGTGTACATAACCAAAACCCCCGATGTCCGTTTTTAACTATAAACAGCGCAATAACATTACACTGTTCGGTATCATTATACTGGGCTGTTTTTTGTTATATGCCCTAAGCGGATTGTTTAGTTCTATTCTCGGTGCTATTGTGCTATTCACTATTTTCAGGTCGGTTTACTTGAATTTTGTCGAAAAAAAGAAGTGGAATAAATCATTGGTTGCCATGATGATTATTGTGATTTCGCTGGTTTTAATTATTATCCCGTTAATGTCGGTAAGTATTATGGTGGTTAACAAACTATCGGGGATTAACCGCCATTCGTTAAACATACAATTATGGATTGCCCGTATTGACGATTACGCCGGGTATAATTTTAAGCAGCCGCGCATTGCCGAAAACACCCTTCAAAAACTTGGCGCCTACGCAACAGAACTTTTCCCATCAATTTTAGGCAGCGCAGCCAATATAATAATTACCCTGCTGGTGATGTATTTTTTGCTGTATTTTATGTTTACGCAAATTGACGAGTTTGAAGCGGCTTTGTTAAAGTACGCGCCATTCCGCGAGCAGCATGCCTTAAAATTTGCACAGGAGTTGCGCAACTCCACTTTCTCCAATGTGTTAGGGCAGGGGATAATAGCCGTTACGCAGGGTTTTCTGCTGGCCAATTTGTTTTTTTTCTTTGGTATACCTGACCCTATATTTTGGGGGGTTATCGGCTCGTTTATTTCGTTTTTACCTGTTGTTGGCGCACCAACATTAACCATTCCGGCCGGTATTATATTTATGGCCGAAGGCCATGTTTTAAAAGGCGTTTCGCTGATTGTTATCGGATTACTGGTGATTGGCAATATTGATAATGTATTACGGATGCTGATAAATAAAAAAATTGGCAATACGCACCCCATTATAACCGTTATAGGTGTTTTTATCGGGATTCCGCTATTTGGGATTTTGGGATTAGTTTTCGGGCCCTTATTGTTATCGTACTTTTTATTATTATTGGAGATATACGAAACCAACCGGCTGGCGGCCGACAGGCTTGAACGGATACGAACGGGGCCCGAAAGTTAGTATTGACGAAGGTTTGACAGAAAATATTTTTTTTAACGGGAAATTAAACCAGTTTTGCCTAAAAAGAAAAATATTAGTTAAATTAGAGACAAATAGTCCGGACGGTAACATTTGGCAAAATATTTAATCATATTAAAAACAATTATTCAACTTAAAAATTTATAGTGTATGAACGATAACTCAAAAGTATTTGTCGCATTGCTGGTAGGGCTTGCGGCAGGAGCGGCTTTAGGTGTATTATTTGCACCCGACAAAGGGAATGAAACCCGTGACAAACTGGCCGAATCATTAAAGGGCTTAGGCGAGTCGATTAAAGACACCGCAAAAACAGAAATTGATAACCTTATTGGCCTGAAAGATAAAGTGGTGAACAACATTAAAACCAAAATGAGCAGCGCCGAAATGGAATACCAGGACGATTTGGAACATGCTTAAATTAAGCCGGGAGTCTTGAGTCGGAAGTCTGGAGTCTATAGTCTTAAGTCTTGAATCAAAAGCCATGGGCTTGTGATGAAGAACCTTTGGACCGTAGACGAAAGATTACAGACTCCAGACTTTGGACTCAAGACTTTAGACTTAAAAAAAATGGAATCCGAAAAAGAGACCCCTCCTCCAATTATTGATCAGCTGAAGGATTATGCCGAAACGCGCATAAAACTGGCAAAATACCAGGCCATTGAAGGCGGTACTACAATTGCTGCCAGTTTAGCTGCCGATATTGTTGTTTTTATCAGCGCCGTATTGGCATTTATATTTGCCAGTCTCACTGTAGCCTATTTAATAGGCAAGTTAGTTCATGCAGACTGGATTGGATTTGGATGCGTTTCCATCATTTATTTAATAATTGCAGTAGTAGTTAAAGTTAAAAAGCAACTGCTTGAAAAGCCGATTGTTAACGCTATTATCCGAAAAATATTTAAAAATTAACAGTAATGGATGCACCTATACGAAGCATTAGCGACCTGCGGATGGAAATTACCAGGCTAAAAGGAGTGGAGCAGCAACAAAGCCTGGCTTTAGGCAGGCGCTTTAATGGACCAGGGGCTGTGTTTTCAACTATTCTGTCTGCATTTTCTGGTTCGCCTACCGGCGAGAGTAAAAGCGTTTTTGATCAGGACATTGCAGGTTTAATATCGCGCTTTGTTTTGCCTTTCGCTTTAAATAAAACCATCTTCCGCAACTCTAACTTTCTCGTAAAAACACTGGTTGGCATTGTTTCGCAAAAGCTGTCGCATTTTATTACCGAGGACGGTGTTATTGGTATCTGGAATAAAATAACCGCACTTTTTCACAAAGCTACAGCCGAAACTATTCCTGAGCACCGGAGTGTGCCTGAATTTAGTGAGACGGCTTAGGTTAAAATTGGGCTTTAAAACTTCTTAGGTTTTCGGGTTAAAGATATTATCTTAGTACTGCCATTTATAAATCACAACGGCAGCTTTTTGGATAAACCTTTAAAAACCACGTCATGGGATTCACCGGCTCGGCCCTTTTCATTTTTGCATTGATCCTGGCAATTGTCGGGTTTATTTCTTTTTTTATCGCCTCGAGGGTGCGCAGACAATTGGCCACAATCGGCGTTAAATATGCAAAGGCGATAGCGGTTGTTACATTTATCGTGAGTTTCCTGTTAATATTTGTGGTGATCCTCGTTGTGATTGCCTATAGCTTTCCGTTCGAAAGATAGCCCTGCGGATATTCAACGCCCTTCATCCAATCAAAATATTTAACGAGCAATAAATTACCACGATCTCCGTTGGATGTTCACCTTTAAATACCATTTATGGAACTGCTTTTCCTACTGTTAATCGGCAACATAGCTATCCCACTTATCGCAGCTTTTATAATTTCATCAAAAGTGCGGAAACAGTTAAATGATGGAGGCAATAAACATGCAAAAGTTATCAGTATTGCTGCTTTTATTGGCTGCTTTGCGCTAACATTTTGTGCCACTTATTGGGCATCAAGCTTTGTTCACTTTGAGCGATAATACCGGAGACGCTTTCTTCTTCACAGGCATTCGTATCAGCCACTCCGCAAACAGTAAATTGGGAACAAAGCCCATCCATGCATCAATCATATACAAATGCAGCGGATCGATATAAACAAAACTGGATATAACTATCTTCCACATCCTTAACGTAACTGCTGAAAGTGTAAGGGCATAGCTCCGCATCATAAATTGTTTATGGGCAATAATATCTCTGCTTTTAGCGGCGGCTACTCCTTTGTAGGTAAACCAAAACCACAAACAATCTAAAACTACAAAAGCGGTTTTGGCAGGCAGGTGCCCGTTGGCGTAAACCGCCATAATCATGGCGGCCGGGAAGTTAATCAGCAGCACATCATACGCATATATTTTGCCCATTAACCGGTGAAACCTGCGATAAGTTTTTAAAATATAAGTGGAAAACTGTGTAAACCCTGCAAGGAGTGCAAATATAATAGTGAAAACATGGGTATAAAATGCGATTTTCCAGGGGAGGATGTGGATATAATCTTGTTTAAATTTCAGAAAACCGATATTATCCTGCATGGGGTAATAGCGCACAATGCCCCGGAGCATTAAAAAAGTGGCCACACAAAGCAGCAGGTAAACAATAAAGGTCTTAAAGATGTATTTTAGGACTTCCATGATCGCACTTGAGTAAACTTACGAAGTAATTAACGACTTCGTAAGTTTTTCCCGGGAAGTGATATCTAAAAATTCTTACTTGTTTCAGTAATATGCGCCAAATGGTGCTTGCTATGCCAGGCATATAATGCCAGCGCTAATTTTAAGTGTAAAACCTTGCCCGATTGCGGGTTTACAAAAGTGCGGCCCCAATCATCTTCGTTAAAACTTTCGAGCAAAACGGCCCAGTGCTGATGTATTCCTTCCAATATTTTTAACGACGATTCAATGGGCATGCGGTAATCGGCCAATAAAGCCCAATCTGCTTCTTCGTAGGGTTTTATGGTCGCATTTTCTTCGGTAAGTGCCCATTTAAAACGCAATAACGAGTTCATGTGACTATCGGCCACATGGTGCACTACCTGCCTTAATGTCCACCCGCCGGTACGATACGGGGTATCCAGCTGGCTTTCTGTTAAGCTAATAGTAGCCTGCCGTAATTTGCCGGGCAAATCTTTTATCGTCTTAATCCAACCCCTTACATCCTCGCTGGTATAGGACACCGGGGCGTTGAATGTCCCGATCGGATACTTCATTTGTTCGTCTGTCATCGTCATAAAAAAAATTAAATTAGGTATAATTTTAATCCGCAACAAGGTTTTGGCCTAATTTAGCGTTTTGTACCTGTATATTGAAACCCCTATGACAAAAAAGCTATTCGTTATATTACTATTAACTGCTAACTGCACGTTTCTTTTTGCCCAAACCCTTAAAACCGACGTGCTGGTAATAGGCGGTGGCAACAGCGGCGTGGCAGCAGCATTGCAATGCGCCCGCAGCAAAGTAAAAACTGTGTTAATAACTGAAACCGCGTTGCTGGGCGACAGTATACCACAATCAGAAATGTTTGTCATCAACGCCAACAACAATGTACCATCGGGGATATGGGGCGAGTTCCGTTTGCGTGTACACGACCTTTATAAAGGCCAGGCAGGGTACGATACTACCTTTAATGGTCCGCTAAAACTGGAAGGTTCGGCCATAAACACGGTGCTTAAGCAGATGACGGATACTGTAAAAAAACTCACCATATACCTTAACACCCCATTTGTTGCGATAAAAAAGGACGGAGATTATTGGGACGTAAGCGTTACCCGCGATGAAAAAACAACCATTGTAAAAGCCCGTGTAGTGATTGATGCCACACCAAACGGCGACGTAGCCACAAAAGCCGGCGCACAATTTACCGGTGTTTTTAACAATGACAAAGATAATAGCCAGACCAAATATTACCGCACCGCCATTGCCTGCGGCGAAGCATTACCGGGCCAGTTGTATACCGATGCGAACGCAGCTAAAACCAATTACCCGCAGTACCCTGCATATTGCATCCCTTTAAACGCCGTGCTGGTAAAAAATGCCGAAAATATTTTAGTGACCGAAAAGGCTGTTAGCGGGAATAAAAACATTCAATATTTGCCCCTGCAAACGGCACTTGGACAAGGCACTGCAACAGTAGCAGCTTTTTGCGCATTTTTTAAAACCACTACCGAAAAATTAAAAGTAAGGATAATACAAGGCGAATTGCTCGATTTTAAAGGCGACTTGCTGCCGTTTACCGATATTGCACCCAGGGACCCCAACTGGCGTGCCATACAACAAATAGCCGCTACAGGCTTACTCAAAGGCGTGCAACAGGTGAGTAACAATAAAGCAATGTTTTTTTTTAAGCCCGACTCGTTAGTTAATACTGCCGAAGTAAAACCTGTGTTAACTGAAATTTATACACGGGCGTTCTTGTGGTTTAGTAAAGAAAAAACAGGTGAAAAATTTACTGTTGGCAACTTGCTATCGTTTATAAGCGATTATACGTTAACCGACCCCACCCTGCTAAACTCCAAAACACAAAAAGCCTGGAAAAGTCAATATAAGTTTACTACTGATTTTGATTTGAACCACCCGGTGACACGGCGCGAATTTGCGGTGCTGGCTAATAAATTTTTAAATCCCTTTGCCCGCACGGTTGATTTACAGGGCGCGGTGGTTAATTGAACTGACATCCAACTTTTTTACCACAGAGGGCACAAAGATTTCACAGAGAACACGGAGTTTTTTATGGTGACGAAAGAGTCACAAGGGCTACAAAGTATTTTTTCTCTGTGGCCTTTGTGCAATCTTTGCGGCCTCCGTGGTTAATAATTCAACAAACTATCCCGCCAGGCAATGTTCTTCCCTCGCGGTAAGCTGATTCACCATATCTTTTAAAATAGCACGTGCGCGGCAAAGGTTAGTGCGTGATAACAGTTCACTAATGCCCAATGTTTTGCCAATTTCCTGGTGCGAATAGCCTTCAATGGCGTACATATTAAAAACCGAACGGTACATTTGCGGCAGTTTCTGTATCATTTTTAACAGATCTTTCACCTCCAGTCCGTGGGCGTTATAGCCGTTGCCTGCAGAGGCGGTATCTTCGGTAAAATCCTCCACCAACACCAATGGCTTTAATTTGCGGTAGCGCGATATAGCGCAATGCACCATAATGCGGCGAATCCATCCTTCCAGGTTTCCCTCGCCACGGAATTTATGGGCGTTGTTGAACATCTTAATGAAACCTTCCTGTAATATATCCTGGGCTTCGTCTTTATCATGAGCATAGCGCATGCATACAGCCAACATACGGGGCGCTAAAGTTTTATATAACAATTCTTGTTGTTTACGGTCGTTTTCGAGGCATCCTGCCCACATTTCGGCTAAACGGTTATCGGTAGTCATCATCGCGTTATTGTTTGATGATACCATGCCAATATTGATACCCATTTTATATTTATTTGATTTTCAGGCAAGTAATAAAAAATGACTCTACGAAACTGTTCGTTTTCGTACGGTTAGCGTACAGAGACGGACGATTTTCTCCTAATTGATTAGTATTTGTTTGGGGATTACAGTGATTTTCTGCGGGGATATGTTTAGCGATGTTGCCGCAATTTTTATTAATGCCGCTTCATCCTCCTGTTGCCCTGGCGGACATACAATTTCAATTTCTTTCGTCATGCTTGATGCCGGGTTTTTATCCCGGATGAGGCAAAGGTAGGGATTTTGTTTTTGGGGATTACGGTGATTTTAGAATTGATGGTGGTGATTTGTTGGCAACTCAATTTGCACCTCAAAGCATTACAGGTTTCTTTTTCGCAATAAGTGAACAAAATGAATAAAAAGATAAGCTGAGAGAACACAATAGGCGATGACAAAGATAGATCCGGATATTTTTTGAATTTTACCGCCATTTTTAAAAGAATTGTAATTATCAATGTATTTCATTTTATAAATAAACAGATAGTACAGGAATGAAAATGAAAACAATGGCGGTAAAACTTCGGTCATGCCAGTAAAAATTAGTCT
>JABDBM010000027.1 GCA_013288685.1 Bacteroidota bacterium
AGGCTCGCGCAGCGTCTGGGGGAAATATTTACTGTTTGTAAAAGTAAAGTGCAGGCTTTCAAACTTTTGGCGATATGGTATAATGAGGTTGAAGAATCAGGTATTGACTCATTTAGGACCGTAGCAGGATCGGTCAAACAGCATTACGAGTATATCTTAAATTTCTTTAACAATAGAAGCACCAACGCATCTGCTGAATCTTTCAATGCTAAAATAAAAGCCTTTAGAGCCACATCACGCGGAGTGAGAGATATTGATTTCTTCCTTTTTAGACTTGCTAATATCTATGCCTAAATTATTCAGCCCCCCCAGATTTTTTACTTGATCCGGCGTCATCCTATTTGTTGAACCCATTGACTTCGCCAGGCAGGCGCCTCGAAGGGATCGGCAAAATATTGGGTTTCGTGCGCGACCTTTCCATTGCGAAACTCCATAATGCTCACGGTGTATGCCGGTCGTCCCTGATAAGTGATGATATATTCCGTGATCCAGAGATTACCATTTCCGATGATGCGCCGAACATTGAAACCAGCTGGCTTACCCGGATGATGACTGCGCAAGGCCTGTAAATTGCGCCGCCCGATGATTCGCTCGCCCGATTGCGGATAATCACAGATGGCGTTTTCATCATAAATATTATGTTCAGCGTCCGCGTCACCAGCAGCTGATGCCTGCCAGTGCTCATTGAGCGCTTCCCGTATTTGTTCCTCTTCCGTCGACCGTTCCGGTTGTTCGTTTTTACTACTCATATTTTATTTGATAAGTATATTATTAAAAATCAATAAAATAGTCACAAGACGCTCTTACCCCTTGATGAGATTTCAGCTCGCATAAATTTCATATACAAAAATAGGTAATGCTATTTGGTATTACTCCGCAACTATCTCTAAATATTGCCGCGATGACATACCTGTTTGAATTCCTTATCTTTTTGTTTGATTATCGTTAACCAACGGTATCGTTATCGCGTTAAGTTTGTACCATTAAAATAGTATAATGAAAAAAGTAATCGTAGTTATGGGTGCCGGATCAATCGGACAGGCAATCGCCGGCCGTGTAAGCGCAGGTAAACATATCCTCCTGGCCGATCTGCGGCAGGAAAATAGCGACGCAGCAGCAAAAACATTGAGCGAGGCCGGCTTTGAAGTAAGCACCGCCATCGTTGATGTCTCATCCCGCGACTCGGTTCAAGCGCTTGTTAAAGCCGCCACGGCAATTGGAGGCGTGACCGGCTTAATTCATGCTGCCGGAGTTTCTCCATCACAAGCATCCCCGGCTACGATCCTTAAAGTTGATTTATATGGCACTGCACTGGTATTGGAAGAATTTGGTAAAGTCATAGAAAACGGTGGCTCAGGCGTGGTTATCGCTTCGCAATCGGGACATCGACTCCCCGCATTAACGCCCGAACAGGATAAAGCCCTTGCCACCACACCTGTTGAGGAATTGCTATCCCTTTATTTCGTTCAGCCCGGTGAGGTAAAAGACTCACTGCACGCCTATCAACTATCAAAAAGGGGAAACTCCCTGCGGGTTAAGGCCGAAGCCGTGCACTGGGGTAAAAAAGGCGCGCGCATTAATACCATTAGTCCCGGAATTATTATTACACCGCTGGCAAAAGATGAACTGTCCGGTCCCCGGGGCGATGGCTATCGCCGGATGATTGAGCTTTCTCCCGTAGGCCGGGCCGGTACTCCCGACGAAGTTGGAAGCGTTGGCGCTTTATTGATGGGATCGGATGGCGCTTTTATTACCGGAAGCGATTTTTTGATGGACGGAGGGGTTACTGCGGCTTATTTTTATGGGGAACTGGCGCCGAAGGCGGAATGATTTGATATAAAAGAACAACTACTATTTTTCGATTTCTTTAAAATACCAGGGCACCCACTTTTGTTTACTCCAAAATCCCATGAGTTTTTCTTTTATCAATCTCCCTTGTTTAGTTATTCCAAATAACTTTTCTCCATCATAGAATAATTTATCTGGACACGCCTGCCGATTTTGTCCACCAGCCGACAACATTCCGATGAAATTAGGTGTGGTGACACGCTCAGGCTTATCGTCATCAGATAATACTAATGAATCAACCATTTTGCCTGTTTTATCCGTATAGCTCAAAGTATCATAAATTGGTATCGTTTTTAAGTATAGCGTATCGTTTTTAATACTCCACCTCCCTTTACTCCAACTCGACATTAAGTCAAAATGCCAGGAATAACTAAAGGTTGAATCTTCATTAATTTGGATGTGACTACCAAAATAGTTTTGATATTTTCCAATTAATTCGTTGTTCTTATTTTGCCCGTTTGACAGTGAAGGAACGAGTAAAAACACAAAAAGGACAAAGTTTTTCATAAGTTATGGAATTGACTTTAAAGCAAGATGAATTTCAAATTCGATTTCCATAAATATTTGAAAAATATTTTAGCTATATACTTAAGTGGAGTTAAGTAATTCCTATTATCCCGCCCATCACCTCCCTAAAATACCCCGCAGCCAGCAACAACCTGCTCCCATACCACGAAAACATCTCCCCATCAACCAATTTAATAACGGCATTGGGAACAATCTCATTTAATTCGTCAATATGCTTTTGCTTAAACGGATAAGGTTCCGAGGATAAAAAAACAACATCAGGCTTTGCCTCAACCAACATTGCTGCATCAATTTCAGGATATCTTTCCAATTCAAAAACATTTACCAACCCGCACTTTTGCAGCATGGCATCGATAAAAGTATGCTTACCTGCCACCATATAAGGCTTCCGCCAGATAAAATAAGCCACCCGCAAATTCAACAAGGGCAAACTAAGTTCCTCAAATTGCTGCTTGATAGCATACCCAAGCGCAGTTGCGGGGCCCACAGTACCTGTCAACTCCCCCACCCTTTCAATCATCTCCACAGCACTGTCCAGATCATTAATATCGCTTATCCAAACAGGGCAAACGGCCATCAGTTCTTCAACCTGGCTGCGCTCGTTTTCCTCTTTGTTGGCAATAATCAAATCCGGCCTCAATGCTTTTATTTTTTCAATGTCCAATTGCTTGGTACCACCAACTTTCGCAGTCGATTTAAACCTGTTTTCCGGATGGATACAAAATTTCGTGATCCCCACAACCTTATCACCCAGGCCCAACGCAAATAACAATTCGGTTTGCGAAGGCACAACAGAAACAATGCGCTTCGGCATAGCTGGAAGAAGTACTTCGCGGTTCAATTGGTCGTAAAAAACAGACATTTTATAAAGTAGGCTTGCGTTAAATCAGAGAGGTGGAAGGCTAAACAACTGGTGAATCATGGTTTACAAAGGTTAACACATTTTCGATAGTTTTAGTTAAAACCGGTCTAATAATCAGGCGATTAATAAAAAAAACATGATTTACACTGTAACCATGTTTTTAGGCTAACTGTTGACGGCAGTTCTTGCTGTTGATCCAACTCAATCAACTTAGTCCCCCCAATCAACTCACCCGTTATAAATCTGGTAAACTCCCATAATTGTTCTATCATCAGATGATCCGACTAATACCGCAGTGATCCTTTTTTCTATCATCAACGCTTCTGCCTGGTTAATAAATTGCTCCGGTTCAACAAATACGGGTGTTTCAGTCATCATATTGTTGGCCGATAGTTTGGAGGTATCCGGTATCCGTAAAAGCGCCCGGCGCAGGTCGCCATCGGTTATGATACCCTTTACATAATTGGCGTCGCCCACTATAACCATTCCCAGTCGCCCTTCCGACATGCAGAGCAGCAGTTCAGTAAACGACGCATCCTCAGTAACAAAAGGCAGGTTGTCCGTCCGCATCAAATCTTTAACCCGTACCAGCAGCTTGCGGCCCAAACTGCCGCCCGGGTGAAATCTTGCAAAATCCTCGTGCTGAAACTGCCGCGATTCCATTAGCGCCACAGCCAGCGCATCGCCCATCACCAACGCTGCAGTAGTTGATGAAGTAGGCGCCAAAGCCAGCGGACAAGCCTCCTGCTCGATACAGATATTTAAATGATAATGGCTGTTTTTGGCAACGGTGGACTTGGGATTGCCGGTAATGCCAATAATTGTATTTTTATTCCAGGTTAAAAACGGGATCAATTTAAGTACCTCATCAGTCTCGCCCGAGTAAGATATCAGGATCACCATATCTTTGGTACCCACCATCCCGAGGTCGCCATGAAAAGCTTCGCCAGGATGCAAAAAGAAACTCGGCGTGCCGGTGCTGGCCAGCGTTGCAGCTATTTTTTTACCGATGATACCCGATTTACCGATACCTATAACAATCACTTTACCCGTGGCTTTTAATATAGCCTCAACAACCCTTGTAAACTCATCGTCTATCGAGTTGGCTACATAACGCAGCGATTCAATTTCGATATCAAAAACTCTTTTTGCAATTGCCTTCATTTAGCCTCACCCCAACCCCTCTCCAAGGGAGAGGGGCTTTTTATTTTTCTTTAAGTAAAAACATTGTACTAAGCTTTTCAAAGTCTCCCCCTTTGGGGGAGATTTAGAGGGGGCGTAAGCTATACCAACGGCGCCATCACCTTATCCAGATCTTGCAATTTAACCATATTCGGTCCATCACTTAGTGCGTTATCCGGATCGGGGTGTATTTCCATAAAATAGCCATCAGCTCCGAATGCTTTCGCAGCCAGTGCCATCATCGGTACAAAGGTACGGTCGCCGCCGGTTTTGCCGCCTGCACCGCCGGGACGCTGTACCGAATGGGTACAATCCATACAAACCGGATGCCCAAAGGCCTTCATATCGTAAATATTCCTGAAATCAACGGCCAAATTATTATAGCCGTACATGTTGCCACGCTCGGTTAAAATCACCTGCGTATTGCCGGCTTCAATCACCTTTTGCGCCGGGTAAAACATATCCTGTCCCGAAAGGAACTGGGCTTTTTTCACATTCACAATTTTACCGGTTTTAGCAGCGGCCACCAATAAATCAGTTTGACGGCACAAAAACGCGGGTATCTGTAAAATATCAACCACCTCGCCTACAATGGCAGCCTGGTAGCTTTCATGAATATCGGTAATTAACGGCAGCCCGAAACGTTCCTTTACTTTTAGTAACATTTCCATGCCTTTCTCAAGCCCTGGTCCGCGGTATGAATGAATGGAGGTCCGGTTGGCTTTATCAAACGATGACTTAAATATCACTGGAACATTATACTTCTGCCCGGCCTCGGCCACCTTTTCAGCAACAGTATATAAAAGCTCCTGGCTCTCCATTACACATGGACCCAATATAAAGAACGGCTTTTGCCGTATTTGTTCAAATAGCATAAAATCGAGATATGAGGTGCAAAGATAAAAATAAGAATACGAATTAATGAAAGAACACGAATTTCACGAATTGGCCGAATTAACACCAACGAAAGTGCATAGCATTCGCGCAAATTCGCCAAATTCGTGAAATTCGTGTTCATTTAAATTCGTTAACTTATAACATTCGTGTAAATTAGTTCGCATTCGTGAACATTCGTGTCTATTTAAATTAAATTTGCCCCATGAATTATTTTGAGTTTTACGGCATTCCCGAATCGTTCAATCCTGATGCTGCTTTATTGAAAAAGACGTTTTATCAGTTAAGCAAAGAATACCACCCCGATTTTTATGCCAACGAAGATGAGGCCAAACAACAGGAAATACTGGAGCTTTCCACGCTTAATAACAAAGCTTACCAAACCCTTTCGGACCCGTATAAGCGCCTCGAATACATTTTAAAGACCCACGAACTGCTTGTTGAGGGTGCAAAACCACAACTTCCGTCAGATTTTTTAATGGAAATGATGGATATTAATGAACGACTGATGGAAATAGATGACGCCGAACAATTGGCGCATTTAACCGCCGAAGTGCTTGCCATTGAGGGAGATATAGACGAGGGTATAGCCCAACAGACCTCAGGTTACGATGGTTTGGACGATACTGCCAAGGAGGACCGCTTAAATAAAATTGCAAATTTTTACTTTAAACAGAAATATTTGTTGCGGATTAGGGAGAGTTTGAATACATTTGCATCCCGATTATGAACGACTAATCCACCGTTCTTTTAAAGGCCCAGATGGCGGAATCGGTAGACGCGTTGGTCTCAAACACCAATAACTTCACGGTTGTGCCGGTTCGACCCCGGCTCTGGGTACAAAGCCCGATATGCAGACGCATCATCGGGCTTTGTGATTTTTAGGCGCGCCGGCCGTTTATGTATTGCGTTCAAAGAACCTTGATACCTTTTAAGTTCGATAAAACTTTAAAATAGATAATTTGCAAAATTGAAGCTCTTGTTATCATAAAATATCAAATGGCAATTAGACAGAAAAACTCCAGGCTTATAAATTGTAACGGAATCAAATTCAGGTGGACGGTTTCTCCGAAATCACATTTTATAAATTTTGTTGCTGAGTGTGTTGACGGTAAGGGGAGAAAAATCGAGGTGTTAGTAGAATCCGATATTAATCGCTTTTGGACAGAATTTCCGTATGTAGATGATTTGAATTTGCAGGTTATCATGCCAAAAGATGCGGCCTCCTTCATTTTAAAGGCATTAGAGGACGGCTGGAATCCCGAAGAAAAAGGAAAGTCCATAAAATATAGGCTTATAGCAGATAAGCTTTTGAAAGAAGAATAGGCTTCTCGATGTGCCAAACCACAAAATGAAACAAATTAAATTTGCCATAGTGTTCTTAGTGAAACCCTTCGTGGCCCTTGTGGTGAATTTTTAACACTAAGTACACTAAGATTTTCACAAAGGACGCTAAGATTTGAAGTGAGCAGAATATAATTTGATGGTAGGCTGTGTTTTTTCAATTATGATACTGCCTCTTTTTATGGAACAAACTATTGACCGAAATAATTATTCTTCACCTGCTTTACGAAGCATTGGTTGCAACTGATATCCGTAATAACTACGATGGTATCAGTCGTTTTATTTGAACTCATTTAAAAGATCGTCTCCGGTATACTGAAAATATGGAATATTAAATTTAGCCAGGATCGCAGGAAAATCCCATTTTTTCATACCGCACATTTCAGCCGCCTGTCCTAAAGATAATTTACCCGCTTCATACAACTTAGCGGCAATTAGTCGGACGGTTTCATCGTGCTCTTTTTCAAGCGCATCAGGAACATTAAGTGTCATTGTAGTCATGCTACTTATAATAAATATTTAAAGATACGTATAATCTATGAAAATTCTACGGTTCAATTAAAAAACGGGTTAGATATTTCAAATCGGCCTTAATTACCAAATAGAGTGGCTAAACGTTTCAGGTCATCTAAAAATTGGTTCGTGATGTCGGCTTTGTGATTTTAGCGCGGTGGTGCGTCCGGGGCCGCAGATTGAATGATTGATTCGATAATCCTAAAGGTGTTTTAAAATGCAAGGCATTTTCATAATATTTGCTTAATGAAGAAAATCCTGATCCTTTTATTTTTAACCGCCACATTTTACAATGCTATTGCTCAAAAAACGGACGTTGCTGATACAATTGTAGTCGGCAATATCGAAAAATGTTGTCCTGGCGGTTTCGAAGCCTTTAATAACTATATTGCAAAATACGTTCGCGCTCCCCCTGATGCCTATGGAGGTCATAAGGTGGGCACAACTTATATCAGCTTTGTTATTGAACCCGATGGCAATGTAAGCAACGTTGTTACTATGCTTGCAGCCGGTTATGGTATGGACGAAGAGGCCGCCAGAGTCATCAGTGCCTCAAATCACTGGTTGCCCGTCACAATAGACGATAAGCCAGTGAGAACTCTTTGCAGGGCGGCTGTAGAGTTTTTTGGTGATTTCCCAATGCATAAGATGTGGGTGAGAGCAAAAGCAATTGACTGATATCGGTTATTCACTTTGAATAACTGATTTGAGCGCGAATAATTTTGCTGATATTACCCAACAAAAAGATAACTCAAAACCGATGAAATACATAACTCTCCTCCTACTATTTATATCCGCACAAGCAGCCTTTGCTCAATCAAAACTCCCAATAATCAAAGCCACCTCAAAAAGTGTATCCGTCCGCGATGGCGGCTATTTTGATAAGGACGCCTGGAATCTTTCGCCCAAAGCCCGGCCCGATGTTTTCATCGCCGACAGAACGCACGAAACCAAATGGGTTACTTTTTATACCGACATCGATTCGATAAAAGTGAAAGTAAAGCCCGGAACCCGATTTAACTTCGTCATCGTGTTAAACGGGAAAGACTCCTGCTATACGCAAATCGCGAGCGCCATCCCGCCCGAAGACAAAACCGAAAGTACTATCGCCACCAACGATACCATCCCTTTCACGCTCACATCCTATAACGCCATCGCCATAAAGGCTGTTATCAATAATACCGATACGGTGCTCGTGGATTTCGATACCAGTTCGTTTGGTTTTCGGTTAATAAAAGATGCTATATTAAAAAAGACAAGGTTACTATCCAATCAGCCCGACGCATTGGCCGGTAAAGTGGCGCCCAATTACAATCATCTCAATAAAATATTTAAACTGCAAGTGGCCGGTTTGGTTTGGAATAATCCAGAAGTGGGCGTTTCCGCGATAACATCCCACGATATGGATGGAAAATTTGGTTACAAACCGTTCGAAGGTAAAGTAATTGAATTAAATTACGACAAAAACCTGTTGATCATTCACTCCGAACTGCCCGAAGATTTGAATGGTTATAAAAAATCAAAACTCATCTTTAAAAGGTCGTACATGTGCGCTAAAGCAACCTTTGACGTTGGAGAAAAAAAATACACCGGCGACTTTTTATTCGACAGCGGATCGGACCAGGCAATTATAGTAGACAGCGCCTGGGCCGCAAAACATAACTTTTCAAAAGATTTAAAACTGATAAAATCCTCCATAGTTCGCGATGCGCGCGGCGTAAAATACGAAACGAGGGTAGTGCTGGCCCCATCGTTAACAATAAGCGGTTTTCAGCTTAACAATATCCCGACGCTGATATTAGGAGGCAGAAACCCGGTAGATTTTGAAGTGAATTATTTGGGCAACGCTTTTTTAAAACACTTTAATATGATACTCGATTTAAAAAATGATAACCTATACCTGAAACCTAATAAACTGATGGATTTAAAATTCAAGCAGGATTCGTAGAATTGAGAATTATCAAAGCAGCTATGGTGATTGGTTTCATTGATATTTTATTTTTCATTATTCGACAAGGCTTTTTATAACATCAGGGGTGGGTGTTATTTAGATAAAAGCAAAATACTAACAATATTAGCTTTTGCAACAAAAATAAATTAATTGGCATTAAATCAACCTCCATTTTTTTTACTATAATTACCCCATACTTATTTTTTATCACATGATCGTTTACGGTACTAAATCCACACTTCTTAAATCCGAATATATTGCAGGTCAATGTCCCAATTGCAACAGCAATAATTCAATACAAATGAATGTTTTTCAGCGCTATGCCCATATTTTTTGGATACCATTTTTCCCGCTCGCAAAAACAGGGGTTTCCCGGTGTGATAATTGCCAACAGGTGCTTAACCTTAAGCAGATGCCTGCGATGGTAAAGTTGGGATATGATAACCTCAAAATCCAAACAAAAACTCCCTGGTGGCATTTTTCGGGTATTTTCTTAATAGCATTAATTGCCGGTGCGGTAACCATTTCACAAAAACAAAAGGCCGAAAAGGTAAGCAAACTGGTGCTATCGCCTAAAAAGGATGATATTTTTGAAGTAAAAGTAAAAGAAGATGTATACACCGCATACAAGGTAGCAAAAGTGGAAGGGGACACGGTCTATTTTTTCGCAAATAAATTGCAAACCAATCGCCAGGACGGATTGAGTGACCTGGTTGATAAAGGCCCCGGTGGCTTTGCTACCGACTCAATTTATCCACTATCGAAATCGACTCTCTTAGAGATGAACAAAAAAGAAGAAATAATCGATATTGACCGGAACTAAAAATAAATGTTTTACTTCGGCTTGTAAGTATCCACTGATTTCACTGAAACGCAGGTATATAATTACGCAATTTTTTATTAAATGGTTATCGGCACCAAATCAACGCTTCTTAAATCCGAATATATTGCGGGCCAGTGTCCTAATTGTCACAGCAATTATTCTGTGCAAATGAACGTTTTTCAGCGCTACGTGCATGTTTGCTGGATACCTTTTTTCCGGTTCGAAAAAACCGGGGTCTCGCGGTGCGACAACTGCCACCAGGTATTGGAGCTTTATCGGATGCCGGAATCGCTGAAGTTAAGCTATGAGCGTCTGAAAGTTCAAACCAGAGGACCATTGTGGCACTTCAGCGGCCTCGTCCTGGCGCTTTTGTGCGTTGTTGCCCTTATCATTACGGAAAAACAAAAGATAGAAAAAGTGAGCAAACTGGTGCAGTCACCCCAAAAAGACGACATTTTTGAAGTTAAAATAAAAGACGACCAGTACACCTTATATAAGGTGGCAAAAGTTAAAGGCGACACGGTATACTTTTTCGCGAATAAATTACAAACCGATCAAGAGGAAGGATTGAGTCAACTGCTTGATAAAGGTCCCCAGGGATTTGCTACTGACTCAATTTATGGCCTATCTAAATCGGCACTCATTAAAATGGATAAAAAGGATGAGATAATTGATATTGACCGGAAGTAAACCATCGTCAGAACCATGATTTTTCACTTATTATTTGTTTTAACAGGCGTTCAGGAGGGCTGCGTCGTTCTCAGGATTTAAGGATTACAGGATTTGCAAGTAAATCACTGTAATCATTCGCTAATCGGTGAAATCCCCCCAAATAAATCCGAAATCGAAATTCCCAAATCCGAAATCACCCACCCCATCCCATCACCAGCACATCAGCCAAATGGTACGTTTTTAAAGGAATAGCATTTTTATCAATATAGCTTTGAATATGCATCAGGCACGATGCATCTGTCGAGATGATATAATCGGCATCAGCCGCAATGGCGTTATCTACTTTTTGCTGGGCCATGGCAGTTGATATCCCATCAAATTTAACGGCAAAGGTTCCGCCGAAACCGCAGCAGGTTTCGTTATCTTTCATTTCAATTAGTTCCAATCCCAGCACGTTTGAAAGCAACTGGCGGGGCTCATCTTTAATATGGCATTCGCGCAAACCAGCGCAGCTATCGTGATAAACGGCTTTGCCATCCAGTTCGGCGCCAAAGTTGTCAAATTGCAGTACGTTAATCAGGAAATCCGACAGTTCATAGATATTGCTCTGGATGTTGCGGCATTTATTGTGGACGGCAGTATTGGTAAACAAATCGTTATAATAATTTTTCACCATGCCGGTGCAGGATGCGGAAGGGCTCACAATCACCGTATCCGATGGAAAATCATTCAAAAACTTGCTACCGACAGCTTTGGCATCATCCCAAAACCCGGCATTAAAAGCCGGCTGACCGCAGCAGGTTTGTTCGGGGTTATAATGCACTTTACAGCCTGCTTTTTCGAGCAGTTTTACGGTATTAAAAGCAGTATCGGGAAACAGCTGATCGATAAAACAGGGAATAAAAAGCTCTATATTCATTCGCAGATAGTTAGACGGCGCTAAGTTCCGAAATTTTGCGGCTTTTTTTCTCATAAGCCAGCAATGAAATTAATATAATTAGCCCTGCAATAAAATAAGTGCATAAAACCAGTGCCGAATTCCGCATGCTATTAGTTAAATCGTCCACCAGGCCAAAACTGAACATCCCTCCTACTATCGCCAATTTTTCGGTCACATCGTAAAAACTAAAAAACGATGCCGAATCAGGAATGTCCTGCGGAATCAATTGCGAGTAGGTAGAACGCGAAAGAGATTGTATCCCACCCATCACCAAACCAACTATTACGGCGATGATATAAAATTCGGTAGAAGTTGTTGTAAAGTAAGCCGCTATGCAAACCAATATCCAAATGGTTACTACATAAGCCAAAATCTTAATATTGCCGTACTTCATCGCTAACCTCGACATCAGCGTGGCGCCGCCTATAGCCACCAGTTGAATAATCAATATAATCTGGATCAGGTCGGTTTTTTCCATTTTCAGTTCCTTTGCGCCAAAACTGGTAGCCACCAGCATAATGGTTTGCACCCCCATGGAGTAAAAGAAGAATGCAGGCAGGTAACGTTTTAAAACCGGCATATTTTTTACCTGTTGCCAAACTTTACCTAACGCTATAAAACCACCACGGATAATGTCATGCGTATGACTCTGCGCATTTGGGCTCCCTTTTGGCAATACAAAAAATGGAATGTAGGCAAAACATATCCACCAAATACCCACCAGTAAAAACGATAACCGTGCAGGGAAACTCTTATCAACAATACCAAACCATTCAGGTTTTAACACAAACAAAAAACAAATGAGTTGCAGCAATACGCTGCCGATATAGCCGTAGGTAAAGCCCTTGGCGCTTACCTTGTCCTGCATATCGGGAGTAGCAATTTCGGGCAGATACGAGTTGTAAAACACAAAGCCGCCGCTATAGCCTATCGCCGCAAGGCCAAAAAATATCATACTGGTTTCAAGCGTATCTATTTTAAAAAAGTACAGTGCACAGCAGGATATGGCTCCCAGCCAGGTAAAAAACTGCATAAATATTTTCTTATTGCCCCGATAGTCGGCAATAGAAGTAAGAATAGGCAGCAACAGGGCTATAATTAAATAGGCAGCAGCTAATGTATAGTCGGATAAAGCCGTATTTACAAAGCTTTTGCCGAAGAACATAACATGATTGTTAGTCTTGTCGTTATTGGTAATAGCCACATAATAAGCCGGAAAAATAGTAGATGTAATGACCAGGTTATACGCCGAGTTTGCCCAATCGAACATGGCCCATGCTCTTATGGTTTTTTTGTTGTTTTTAGTTTCCATTGCACGCTAAAAGTATATAATTTTTGGTGGATGCAAAAATCACTGCTCATATTATATTTGGCGTAATTAAGGGCGATAACTTTTATGTGTGACAACACGTAAAACGTCAAAAATAAATAGCATAAAGAAAATTGGCGAGCAATGAATTTATAGGATATGAAGACCAAACGGTCGCTTTCCGTTTTGAAGTAAAGAAAAGGTCTGACAGGTTAATGAATTATTTTCTCCCCGGCTTCTTTTTAACCGGGTTGGCATTGGCCTTTTTTTATGATACATGGCTCATTGCCTTCAGCGTTGGCAGTATTTTATTGCTGGCCTATTATTCGGTAAAGATAGCCCTGCCCAATTCTTCTCTATATCAATATGTGTTAAGCACGGTAATAGGCATTTTTATGGCCCAGTTTATTTACCAGATGCACGGGCTTTTCGAAATGCACTTTTTTGCCTTTATCGGCAGCGCCATACTTATTACCTATCAAAAATGGAAACTCCAGATACCGATATTAATTGTGGTCGTTATCCACCACGGCCTGTTAGGATATCTGCAAAACATGGGCATTTCAAAAGTCTATTTCACACAATTGGATTATTTTAACCTGCAAACTTTTATCATTCACGTTTTGCTGGCCGCTTTGATATTTTTTATATGCGGTTTGTGGGCCTATCAATTAAAGAAATATAGCGAAATGTATATTCATCAAACCCTGCAAATGGCCGAGCTGCTAAAAGAAGCTGAACTTTCTGTACACCGCAAAAGAAGCGCAGACGCGCTTGAAGAACAGAACAAAAAGCTCAAAGAGATATCATGGATGCAATCTCACGTAATCAGGGTCCCATTGGCCAGGATAATCGGGCTTATTCCGCTTATTAATGATGTGAAGGAAGATAGGGCCGAAAGGGAAAAGATGCTGGGCTTTCTTTTATCATCGGCAAATGAGCTGGACGAGGTTATTAACGATATTACAGATAAAACGAAAGTGGTTGATTTGGAACAATTCAATTAAACTTCACCACCTCAAAATTTGTCGCGGTAACACCACCAAGCTTTTGCAATTCATCATTGTCCCAGCGCTCATCAGGCGCGCCGCTGATGTACATATTGCTGCCAATATCTGCCAGTATCAACCCGTATTTTTTTAAGGCAGTAAGTATCACCTGTAAATGCGGCGGATAACCGCTAATGTCAAAATTAGCCTTTAACCTTATTTTTGCACCAAACGGCAGCGAATACTGCCCGCCCTTACTGTTTACGCTATGCCTGGCCGGCGATATATAAGCAGGTTTTACATTTGATGAATTAAGCGTAAAACGAATGGCATGGTTAATAACCCCTTTTGCCATTTCATTATAACGAACCAGGCCCGGAAAAATTGGCAAACCCGCCGCATCGGCCGATGTAAACCCTGCTGTACGTAATTGGTTGGATGCTAAATTAAAAATAGCGCCGCTTGAGGCTTCCCAGTTACCATTATTAATACTGGCATTGTAAAGTTCGTACAGCATTTTATTATCCTTATCAATCACCAGCACATGCGAATCGCCTTGTCCGTTACCTTCTATGGGCGCATTTAATGGGATTGGGTATGGTCCGGCATCGCTTTCGCTTCCATAATTCCCATCGTAAGCATTAGCGCGAAATGTTACGTTAACCTTGGCCTGACTGCCGCATACCACATCAAATGGAATCCCAATGGGCACGCCATCGTATAAACCGCTCCCGAAATCGGCCTTTAAATGCGACGCACTTATTTGTGCAATAATTTGATTGCTGTAAGGATCAATGGCCGCCTTCGAAATATCCTGGTTCCAGGAATTATCAGCCGGGAAAATAGCCATACTTTCAACGTCTGATAGTTGCGCATTACAGGTGCCTCCTGGCGTTTTGCCGCCTGTTCCTGATGTATTGCTACTTTTTTTGCTGCAGGCTGTCAGCAGTATAACAAACATCGCCATTATAGTGAAAAATGATCTTCTCATAGCCATAATACAATACTAACTTTTTATTTGATGCGAAAAATTATACCTTCTTAACAACTCATTCAGAAAAAGCCTTAAAGATTTGCCTGGACCGTCAGCAATATAATATGCATCTTTTCCTTTCCCAACTTTCCCCTGTTCCTGGGCTTTAAGCCTGATACTCGAAACCAATACATTACAATCCAGGCAAATAGTTATATGGGCTACAATCTTACCTCTTAAATAATATACAAAACCTAAATGCGGCTCGAAACACGCTGCCTCCCCGCCGCCGAACGAACTTTTTTTGCTTAATAGCGCGCCCAGGTTTTTTACACTTTCCTTGTCTAACTGAATTTGTTTTGTTACTGACGAAGCCAATTGCCCTTTTTCATTTACAATTGACTGGTTCCATCCCTTTGCCCCAGAAAAATCATACATCATCACTTTGTCGAATTTCAACTTCAGGTTTGGGCTTTTTAGATTGCAAAAAGCCGAATTGGTAATCATTAATAAAAAGATGACTATTACTGTTCTCATTCTGCCAAGATAAGTTAACTAAGCTATAAAGATATTTTAACTTTTAAGAAACTTGATACCTATACAATTACGCTGCGATTTAATTTTCCCCACAGGCAACACAAACCAATCTTTAAAACGTATAGTTAATATTAAATCTTACGTTCTTCTTCAAAATTCATACAGTTTTAAATATTATATTTATATATTAGTTACTGCCTTTATATTATTAAAAACCCTCAACTTTAATAAATCCATTTATCATGAAAAAACATAAACCACTAATAGCACTTAGTTTGTTGCTAACAGCTATAATAATATACAGTTGCAAAACACACTTTGAAACCACTAAAACAGATTTTAAAGTAACGAAATCGGGAGAGGCTTTTGATCGTGGCAAGGTACTGGTATTTAGCAGTTGCGAAGGTTGCCACTACAATCGCGGGGTTCACAAATTTATCGGCAACAAGATTGACGATGTTCCGGGAATTGCAGGCGCCGTGTATTCGGCCAATCTAACGCAATCAAAAACACATGGCATCCCGCCCCGTTACAGCGATGCCGAATTAAAATACCTGCTTAAAACAGGCATCGCAAAAGACGGCCGTTTTGTTGGATACATGCTGCGCCCCAATATGGCCGACGACGATATAAACGACATCATCGTCTTTTTGCGTTCGAATGATCCATCTGTTGCAGCAGCAGATACCACCGTGGGCCTTACTCATTATAGTATGATAGGCAAAATGTACATGGGGATGAATGCCAAGCCACTGCCATATACTACAGGCATCAAAAGACCAACCGATCCTGTTGCCCTGGGCGCTTACCTGGTTGATAATTTAGGCTGCTTCCATTGCCATTCAAAAAGTTTAACCTCTGTAAATTATATTAACCCCAACCAGTCACCCGGCTATTTAGCAGGAGGTGCTAAGCTCAACGGAGCGCAGGGTGTAAAAATAGCGGCTTCGAATATTACCCCCGATAAAAATACCGGGATTGGTAATTATACTCAGCAACAATTTCGCAAAGCGATAAAAGAAGGTGAAGCACCCGATAGAAAACTGCACCCGCCAATGCCAAAACTGGATATGCTAAGTGATGGCGAAGTGGATGCCATTTATGCATATTTACAAACAGTACCCGCGGTAGAGAATAAAGTGGAAAAACATTAATTTGCTTCTGGTTAGATTTGACAACTTTTAAAAAGTTGTCAAATCTGCTGTCGTTTAACGCTCATCCGCTGCATACCTGATTCCTGCAACTTCCCTAACCTTATCCAGCATTTCCATCAACAAAATGGTATCATCAAAAGTGAGCACATCGCTTTCGGCGAGTCCCTTGCGCAAGCAATCATTTACATGCCTTGCCTCATACTGATAACCAAACCCTGGTTCATTATGAATTTCAACTACCTGTTTACTATCCGCCCTTCCCGGGTAGTACTCCACCTTCGACGAGGTATCATAAAACCTTGAAGTAAGCTTGATCCGGCCTTTGTTGCCACAAATATCTACATCAGTATCAAGGTTACTTGTAAACGTAGAAAACAGCTGTGCCATAGCGCCGTTTTTATATTTAAAAAGTACAGCGCATTGTTCGTCCACGCCGGTTGATGCTGGTGTCATGGATGCTTCAATTGTATCGGGTTTACCCAAAACCGTTAGGGCCATAAAAATATTGTAGATGCCGATATCCATTAATGTACCGCCGCCCAATGCAGGATCGAACAAACGCGCAGGCGCCGGGTTTGGTGGTATAAAACCAAAATTGGCCAGCACCGATTTTATTTCGCCCAGTTGCCCCTGCCCTACCATTTCCTTCATTTTTTTAAAATGCGGCTGAAATTTTGTCCATAAGGCTTCCATCAGGAAAACTTTTTTCTCCCTCGCCATCTGTATCATTTCCAATGTTTGGCGGCTGTTCATGGCAAACGGTTTTTCGCATAAAACGGCTTTGCCATTTTGCAGGCATAGCAATGTATTTTCGTGATGCAAATTGTGAGGTGTAGCAATATAAATTACATCAACCTCCGGGTTTTGCGCCAATGCCCCATAACTATCGTGACGATATTTCACCGGAAACTCTTTAGCAAAATCATCTGCAGATTGCTGACTGCGCGAACCAATGGCTATTAATTCGGCATCGGTTACAAATTTCAAGTCGGATGCAAATTTGCGGGCGATGCGGCCGGCACCTATTATACCCCAGCGGATTGTTTTCATAGATGGTTGTTTAGATTGGCAACTTTTTAATTTGTCAAATCTATCGTTAATTCAGTTATTACCCGGATTTTTCAATTCAAAATGATAAAAAGATCGCCACTCTCCTTCTTCCGTCCGTTCCAACTCAAAGCCAAGCTTTTTAATTAAATGCACTGATGCATCATGCCGGGTATCAATCATTGTCACAATACGGTTTAACGCAAGTTCTTTAAATCCAAATTCAATAAATGCCTTGCCAGCCTCGGTAGCAAGTCCCCTGCCCCAGTAAGCTGGTGCAATATAAAGTCCAAACGATGCCTCGCCGGGATAAGCTCCACCATCGGGTTTAAAATGGGGATAAATGCCGCAGCGGCCAATGTATTCGCCCGTAGGTTTATAAACGGTTGCCCACATGGATAAGCGGTCCTTTACAGGCTCCAGACCAAGCATAAATCGCTTTTCTGCTTCCTCCCTCGTGCGCGGCCTGCCGCCTACATACCTGCGAAAATCGGCATCTGCCTCCATCGCACAAAACGCATCCAAATCATCGATCACGTGCTGCCTGAATAATAATCTTTCCGTTTCAAGAATTAGCATATTCTATAATAATCTGTTTATCAGTGTGATATATTTTGAATGTTTTTGAACCCCAAATGAACAGGCATTCACTGTATCAATTATTAGGTTTATAATGTCAAAGGTAAAACAGCTAATTAACTATTTGTACAGCTATGATAAAAAACTTCTTCAAACTCGCCTGGCGCAATGTCGTTCGCCATAAAATGCATACCGCCGTTAATGTCATTGGCCTTGCCCTGGGGATGACTTGCTGCCTTTTCATATTTCTTTGGGTACAGGATGAAAAAAGCGTCGATAATTTCCATACCGACAGCCAAAACCTGTATACAGTTTATGAGACAGTATCGGCAAACGGAAAGGTGAACAGTACCTACACTACCCCATTGAATTATAACAATGGGAAACCAAGTTTCGCTCTTGACGATATTACTGCAACTATTCCCGGTGTAAAACACATGGCTTTTTATGCCACTGGTTACGACCTGCCCTGGGGACATCCCGAAACGTTTCAGGTGGGCGACAAGATAGTAAAACTGGAAGGGTCGCGGGCAGGTGAAGATTTTTTTAAGATGTTCAGCTACCCGCTTATAAAAGGCAATCCGGAAACTGCTTTAAAGGACATTAATGGCGTAGCTATTTCGCACAAAATGGCCAATATGTTTTTTGGAAGTGCCGACAAGGCAATGGGCAAAATATTGCGCTTCGAAAACACGGCCAACTACATGGTAACTGCCGTTTTTGAAGATATTTCGAATAGCAGTTCCCTAAAATTCGATTACCTTTTTAACTGGGAGGCACAAAAAAAATCCATGAACTGGTCATCGAACGATTTTCAAACTTTTATCCAGCTGTCGCCAAATGCGGATGTTAAAAATGTGGAGGCCAGCATGAATCGGTTGGTTAAAACGCGAATACCCAATACCCCCGGTGTAAAGGTAAGCCTGGCCCTGCAACCCTTTGGCGACCGGTACCTCCATGACATTTTTGTAAACGGCAAACCCACCGCCGGTCGTGTTGAATATGTACGCATTTTTAGCGGCGTCGCCATTTTTATACTGGTTATAGCCTGTATAAACTTTATGAACCTGGCTACCGCACGTGCTGCCAAGCGGGCCAAAGAAATTGGTCTGCGCAAAGTAATCGGCTCAACACGTGGCCAACTAATAAGCCAATTTTTTAGTGAAGCCTTATTTTTTGCCTTTTTGGCGATGTTGTTATCAATAGTAATCATGCTGCTGCTGCTACCGGCCTTTAATAACTTCACCGGTAAAAATATATCACCCCCGGTGGCCGATTTCTCTTTTTGGACCACGCTGATAGCGCTCACTTTTATTACCGGCGTGGTAGCCGGATCGTACCCGGCATTATACCTTTCCTCATTAAAACCTGTTCGCATAATGAAAGGAGTGATCAGCTTTTCACGCGGCGCAACGCTTTTCCGTAAGGGGCTAACGGTTTTTCAGTTTATGCTTTCAATCATCCTTATCATCGCGACCATTATTATTTCGCGGCAGGTGAGCTACGTACAAAACACGCACCTGGGTTATGATCGCGAAAACCTGGTGTACCTGCGTATTGAAGGTGAACTGACTAAACCCGACAAATACCTGCTGCTTAAAAACCGCTTATCACAAATGCCCGGGATCGCTATGGTCGACCGCGGCAGCGAGGCCCCCCATGCCATGGACTTTGTAGTGAGCGATGCTATTAACTGGCAGGGAAAGGAGAAAAATGCTGATGTAGGCTTCAAGCCATCGTCGGTAGGGTTTGATTTTATTAAACTGATGCACCTGCAAATAGCCGAAGGCCGCGATTTTTCGAGGCAGATGATCACCGATTCAACCGATGCCTTTATGGTTAATGAAGAAGCGGTGCGGCAAATGGGCATGAAACACCCCATCGGTAAATGGATATCAGCCTGGCAAAAACGGGGGCATATTATCGCCATACTAAAGGACTTTCACACCCAATCTTTACGCGAACCTATTAAGCCGGTTATTATTGATGTTAAGGAAAACCTGAATTTCGGATTTGTTATCATCCGTACCCAGGCACATAACACCAAAACAGCATTAAATAGCATAAATACGGTATATAAAGATATCAACCCCGCCTACCCCATCGCTTATGAATTTGTTGATGAAGAGTACAAAAAATTATACAGCAACGAACTTATTATTTCGGGGCTTACTATTCTGTTTGCTTCGCTGGCTATCGCAATTTCCTGCCTTGGTTTACTGGGCCTGGTGATGTTTGCGGCAGAGCAGCGCGTGCGTGAGATAAGTGTACGAAAAGTGCTGGGCGCTTCCATCGGTCAAATCATCACTTTGTTTTCGCAGGATTTCTTGAAGCTGATTGGCATTGCATTTTTAATAGCGGCCCCATTGGCCTGGTACGCCATGCACCAGTGGTTACAAGGCTTTGCTTACCGTGTGGATATATCGTGGTGGATATTTGTTTTGGCAGCGGCTATTTCGGTTATCATAGCCTTAATTACCATGAGTTACCAGGCTGTGAAAGCGGCCATTGCAAACCCAATAAAAGGCCTCCGGGCCGATTAAAAGACAATTAAATATTTGTATATGAACAAATTAATTTTATTTATGTGCCTGCTCGTATCGTCATGTACGCGCACAACGGCCCAAACTATTTATGTAGATGCCGTTAATGGCAAAGACGGAGCCAGTGGTTCGGTAAATGATCCATTGTCAAGCCTCGAAAATGCGATAACAACAGCCAACGGTTTCACCGGCAATGAGGCGGTTACCATTAAACTGGCGCCGGGTTTATACGTATTGCCACATAAGCAGATCATAAAAACCGGGAGAACAGCGGATGATACAGCTAAGTTCACTATTGAGGCCATTAGTATGCCTGATGATGCGGATTGGCAGCCCGGTAAGATGCCGGTAATCCAGTCAGTTGCGCCGGTAAATTCCGACTTTCAATTTAAGCACTGCGTTGGTTTGCTGGTAGCCAAGAGCAATGTGAGCCTTAAAGGATTGAAGTTTGTAGGTAATGCAAGCCCCGGTGTGGCCTATTATTATCCGATTACCAGGGAGAACGAAAATTTAAACGGCCTGGAGGTTTCCCAATGTTACTTTATTGGCGAAAAAAGCTCTACGCGCCTGCAAAGCGGCATGTGGACGCATGGAACCGGGATACATGTGGATCACTGTATTTTTTACGGTTGCCGTAATGCTATGGTACTGATTAAAAATATTAAAGATTTTTCGCTCACCTATTCCATTATCGATGGTGCTTACGAATCGGGAATATGGTTTGGTGGTTCTGATGCGCCGTTTATTTTTAGCAATAATATAGTTACCCATTGCAATTTTGTATGGGTAAGGCCGCAAGGAATTCAGCCGCATTACACTTTCAGTGATTCGCTGTTTACCGAAAATGATGGCTACATGGGTTATATCGCTAACGATTTAATACCTGCCGATAAGAGCAATTTAACAGAAAACGGTATTCGTAAAACCGGACATGTAACCCTAATTGAGATAAAAACAGAACCCTTCCAGCCGCATAGTTATTTGAACCCGGTGCCGGGCTCTGATGGAGCAGATCTTCACGCCGGAATATTTAAAAAGTAAGGAATTTGAATGCCGGATTCGGCAACTTTTAAGAAGTTGTCGAATCTTTCCAGGCCGTCATTACGCTCAACTGCCCGAAAACGTACACTCAACCGGTGAAAACGTTACAATTTAAAAAATATTGCACAAATTAATTATTTGACAGTCAATTATTTACACAATCGGCATTTTGTTTGATGGAGGTTAATAGTAACAGTTTTATATATGAAACACCCAAAGCAAATTAAACGCCGTACCTATCTGGAAGACCGTTTCGAAATATTGATAAAAAAGCAGGAACTGGGCACAGCTTCCTTTATTGAATTAACCGAACTTGACGAAATTGTGAACTGCAACCCAACTATCCGCGAAAAGATATTAGAAGAAATGCAGGATTTGAATATTACAAAAAACAACCCCGAACAGGAATATAAAGTTTATTTGCAGGAAGAAAGACGTAGTTTGTGGAGTGTCATAAAAACATTCATCAGCCGCATGTTTATAGTTGCAGCCCGCCAGTTTAATTTTAAATCAAGTATCCTTTTTACAAGATCGGCGGCGATTTCGTTTATGTGAATAGCACTGATAAATGCAGTTTATATTTCTTATTGGCTAAAACAAAACTTATAATAACTTATTGCCCAAATGGTCTAAGCAATATGCCTTTCAATTTTCTGTAGCAAATCATCAATCTCAAAAGGCTTGGCCAAAAAATCGTCGGCGCCAGCTTCCATTGCCGATCGTTCAATATCCTTGCTGGCCGATATCATTACGATAGGGATTTTACTGGTACTTTCTTTTTGTTTTAAATGTTTACAAACATCTCTGCCATCGACACCCGACATCCAAATATCAAGCAACAGCAAATCAGGAAATTCAGTCTCCATGTTTAGCAAATCCGAACCGTTTGGAATACATTGAACCTGATATCCCTCAAATTCAAGCATTATACCAACGGCATCCAGTATACCAGGGTCATCATCAGCAATTATAATCTTCTTCAACTTATCCATTTGTCTCGGCTAATACCCATTTAGGGGCAATAATATCATTAAACTGAACCAATACCGCATTTTATTTATTAACAGGGAGTGCAAAACAAAAGGTAGACCCCTTGCCCTCGGCACTGGTTACCCATATCCGGCCGCCCTCGCGCTTAATAATCTCCGACGAAATATATAGCCCAAGCCCCAGTCCCGGAAACGTATGCTGCATATCACCGCTTACCCGGTAAAACTGTTCAAAAACTTTGTCCAGTTTGTCCTTCGGTATCCCAATGCCAAAATCCTGTACGCAAAGGGTAATCTCTTCGTTTTTTAACGCCGAGTGGATAATAATCTTATCAGCATTAGGCGAATATTTGATGGCATTGGTAATCAGGTTGGTTATTACCTGGCCAATGCGTTCTTTATCCCCGTATACTACTGCGGTTGGGGCAAAGTTTTCAACTAACGTATGTTTTGCGGTGGTGCGCTGCAATTCTTCCAGCAATTCTTTAACATGCACATTAAAATCAAATTGCTGGTCGTTAAATTGCAGTTTGCCCGAGTTTATTTTGGTAACATCCAGCAAATCGCCAATCAGGCTGGTTAATCGGTTTACCTGCACATCCATCCGGCCAATCATCTCGGCCTCTTTTATCTCGCCACGTTTGCGTAGCATCCGTTCCAGTACTTGTGTATAAGCTTTTATACTGGTTACCGGTGTTTTCAATTCATGACTGGCGATGCCGATAAAATCGTCCTTTTGCTGCTGCAAATACTTTTGCTCCGTAATATCAACACATGCGCCTATATATCCGGTGAAAACTCCATCCGAACCATATTGCGGTTTGCCGTTGGCTATGCACCAGTGTATCGTTCCATCTGCGTGGTGAATTCTGAATTCCGCTTCGTATAAATTACGGTTTGTTAAATCGTTAATAAACTTATTCGAAGCTTTAGCTTTGTCTTCATTTACTATAGCGCTTAACCATCCCGCCCCCAGGTTTTTTTCGTACGGAAGGTTAGTCCAGTCAATCCAGGTTTGGTTAACGTAAATGATATTGCCATTTTCATCTGCCATCCATAATCCGGTTGGCGCAGCAGTGGTAATATTCCTAAGTAATTCTTCGCTGTCGGCAAGCGCTTGTTTAGCAGCCAACTCTGGCCGCATATCGCGCATTACAGCGCCAACGCAAATAGGTACGCCGGTAACCGGATCGTCGATACGGATGCAATTATTAAATACCTGAAAAACTTCCCCGGTCTTCAGATGGCGCACATTCATGACACCAGCCCAACGTCCAACACTCATTACCGATGGCAGCACTTCCTGTTCAACCAATACAAAATCTTCGGGCGCATGCAGGTTAGCAATAGGGGTTTTCGCAACTTCCTCGTCGCTTTCAAAACCTAATAAATTTTTGCCCGCCTCATTAATATAGGAGTTGGTGCCATCCATATTTAATATCGACATCAAATCGACACTGTTTGCAACCAGCGTTATCAGCTTTCGCTGTTCTTCTTTTGCAAGTTTTTGCTCGGTAATATCCAAAAGTGTTCCAAGTATCCGGATAGCTTCAGGTTTCGCATTATAATATACCTTGCCTTCAACCCTTATCCAATGAACAGATTTATCGGGCCATACCACCCTTGCTTCATAAACCAGCTTTCCGGTTAGCGGTGCTTCAAGGTGGGCTTTGTTTCTTACACCTAAATCATCCTTATGAAATACCTTTACATATTCGTTACGCGATACGGGTTTATCAAAGCCGAAAATATTGGCAAACAGGTTAGAGGTGATCATCTCCCCGGTAAGCAAATTTAAGTCGAACGTACCAGCCCCAACCGCTTCAGCGGCAAGCCTCGCCCTTTCTTCCGCTTCTTCTGTTTGTCGTTTTGCATTTATTTGTTCGGTAACTTCCGTTGCGACCGCTATAACGCCGCTGATGGTGCCATCATTTTCGCGAAATGGCTCATAAACAAAATTCAGATAAACGGTTTCCAATACACCATTGCGCATCAGGGGTGCCGGTAGTCCATCTCCTTTAAATGGTTTCCCTGTAAGGCGTACATTATCTATCAATTCCTCAAAACCGAGGCCTTTTGCATGATGAAGCACCTCAAAAACGGGCTTGCCCAGCATTTGTTCAATAGTTTGCCCATAAAGTTCGCAGAGCGGCGGATTAATCAGATCAACGATATAATTGGGTCCTTTAAATATGGCAATACCCACCGGCGCCTGCATAAAAGTGGCATACAATTGCTGGCGCTGATTTTTAAGCGCTTCAACCCCCGCCTGCTCCCGTTGACGGAGTTTATATAACTCGGTTACATTGGCCGGCGAATGGATAAAATACTTCACGTTACCGTGCTCATCCAATATTGGGTTGTTGGTAGTTGTCCAATAGCGCTCTTCGAACTCATTGGTGCCGCGGATGGGGATATCATACCGGTAATTACTCATGGTATGCGGCTTTTTGGTTTGGATAGCCTGCTCGAATGAGTAAATGGTACGCTCTATATTTTTCGATTCTTCGTCGGTAGGATTGCCAGGAAATGCGGCGAAAACGCCTCTGCCCACCAGTGTTTCCCTATCGCTGTTAGTGGCCGCCAGGTAGGCCTCATTAACATCAAGAATAGTATAAACAGGAGCATCGATATCAACCATCATAATGGCCGCCGGACTGCTGTTGAAAATTTCCTTATAACCCTCTCCCTGAATTTTGTTAACCATATTGGCTAAATACTTTGTGTTAAGATTAATGAACAGATGAATACCGGAGGTTGCACGCGGCCGATAGTTAAACAACTAATTTAAAAAAAGGTTTTTTTATTTTTCAATGATTAGACGTTAAAGATTAGCGGTTAGTTTTTGGGGACATGCAAATCTCCACTAAACTCCAATCTCTTACTTCTAATCTCTTCCACTATACCCCGGTCCTTTCACAAACCTGCCCGGGGTAGCGCCTGTGTGATTACCATCTTTTAAAACCTGTACGCCGTTCACAAATACATCGGCAACGCCAGTGGCGTATTGGTGCGGTTTTTCATAAGTGGCATAATCCTGCACTTTTGCCGGGTCGAATATCACTACATCAGCAAAATAACCTTTTAATAAAGCGCCGCGCTTTTTGAGTTTTAAATTGGTAGCGGGGAGGTAAGCCAATTTACGCACTGCTTCCTGTAAAGTAATTACTTTTCCGTCGCGGGTGTATTTGCCAAGCACCCTTATAAAGTTACCGTAAGCACGTGGATGTGCGCTCGATTTTAAAAACACGCCTTCATTGGTGTAGGAACCCTCGTCTGATCCAAAACTCACCCAGGGTTGCGCCAGCTCTTTTTTCACGTTTTCCTCATTCATTAAAAAATACGCAACACCTATGCGGGTGCTGTCTTGCACTATCAGGTCCATTGCTGTTTCTTCGGGCGATTTTTTACGGATCTTTGCTACTTCTGCCAATGTTTTGCCGGTGAACTTTTTCAACGAATCCTTTTTAAAACTCAACAACAATACCTTATCAGCCGAGCCTGCGCCATAATACAAGTTCTCCCATGTGGTTGCATTACTATCCATGGCCTTTGCCATTTGCGCGCGAATTGCCGGATCATGTAGCCGTTGCCATAATTTTCCAAAACCACCGTCCTGTAATGATGGTGGGAAAGCAGCGGTTAAACCCGTTGCACCCGCCAAATAGGTGTACATATTGGCAGTAACGTTTATACCCTGCTTGCGGGCGGCCTCAACCTGTCTGAAAACGCTGTCCATTTTGGGCCAGTTATCTTTTCCGGCAACTTTTAGATGATATATTTCGGCGTGAATATTTGCCTGTTTGGCTATAGTGATTAACTCGGCAATAGCCTCGTTGACCCGGTTACCCTCGCTGCGCATGTGCGAAATATAGGAACCCCCATAGGCAGATGCTTCTTTGCAAAGTGCTACCAGTTCATCAGTTTTGGCAAAAAAATCAGGCGGATAGATCAGGGACGATCCTACGCCCATAGCGCCTTCCTGCATGGCCTGCTTTACCAGCAGTTGCATTTGCTTTAACTCGGCAGGTGTTGGCGCACGATTATCTTCGCCAACTACATAAGTACGAACGGTGCCGGCGCCAATAAACGATGCAACATTGCACGATACGCCCTTCTTCTCCAAAAAATTAAGATATTCACCGAGGGTGTTCCAGGTTACTTTGAATTTAATATCGCCCTGGTCGCTACCCATCTCGGCTTTCATCCTGGGGTTGAGTGGCCCCATACTGGTACCTTCGCCCATTACCTCCAGGGTTACACCCTGCCTGATATCACTTTGCGAGCGACCATCCTGTATCAGCGTTTCGGTGGCCCAACTTAGCATATTGATAAAGCCGGGAGAAACTGCCATGCCTTTAGCATCAGTTTCTTCTTTTCCGACAGCAGCTTTTAAATCACCAATTTCAGCAATCGTATCTGCATTAATGCCGATATCGGCCTTATAGGGTGAGCCTCCGCGACCATCGTAGATCATCCCGTTACGGATAATTTTATCATATTGTTTTTTTTGGCTGCAGCCTGATAACAGGACCAGGAGAAAGACGCCGAAGAGATAATAACGCATGATAATGAGGGGTTGATCTGCTAAAGATAGGTTTTTTATTGATTATAGTACCTGCCCCGTTTTACTTCAATTTATTTTTACAGTAAAAAGCGATCTTAATTTTTGATTTTTGTAATTATGAAGATAATTGAAAGCATTATAGAGAAAACGGGCGTCCCTGATATGATTGAATTGCTGGCAGAAAGCTTATCGGGTACCGAAATAAATTCATTACTGCTCGAAGTATTCAATAAAAAACAGGAGTCCCTCTCCCCTGCCATTTTATTAAATCAGTATAGGGCTAACCGCTTTGTGCATCCCGCCGAAACGGATATGATTGAACTTTTAACCCTGGAGTTAAAGGTTTTGAATTTCCTTCAGCAATATCAATTTCAAGCCATAGAATTATCGCCCGTTGCACAGTTTGGCAGTTGTTCGGTAGTTGCCCCGGTTGATCAAAAGAAAATTATTACTGCAACCCGCAATACGGAAGTGATGGCTGATGCAACCAACGCCATTGCTTTACACATTGCCGATTTAAAAAAATCGGGAATAAAGGACGATTTAAATTTTTGCACCATTCACAGGCACACTCGCGCGCAGGAATTTAAGGGCAAAGGTTTTTCGGCGCATTTTAAGGTTGGTTGTATGGTGTCGTCAGGGAGAGACAAAGGAAGTTACAGTTTTGAGAAAGGCAGCCTGCTTAAACATTTCCAAACGTTTTATGAATTGTTTATAGCAGTCTACAAAGTAAATAACATACGGTTTAAATTACAACAACGTGAAGGATATAACAACTCTGATCATTTGGTGCAGGAAGTATTTCACTATTTAAGAAATAACAGTGACCTGGATATTTTTATTGATGATGCACCTGGGATAAATAACTATTATAAAGGAATCCAATGCAAAATGATCATCGAAATAAACGGCATCGAATTGGAAATTGCCGACGGCGGCTTTACCGACTGGACGCAACAATTATTAGAGAACAAAAAAGAGCGGCTATTGATTTCAGGTTTCGGCTTCGAACTATTATACAAATTTCAAAACGGAATGGTTTAGGTTCTGCTACTTTTCAAATCATTAAATTCGAGCCAATTAGATCAATTCGTGCAATTCGTGTCAATTCATTTCGGAATTATACATTCGAATTCATGATTACTTAATAAATCTGTATAAATACGGCGCCTTATGCGCCCCGCCACTAAATTTTTTGGAAAGCCGTTCCAGTATTCCCAAACTCAGCATTTTACGCTGAAATGCTGGTCGCAGCAGTTTTTTATCCAATACGGTTTCGTAAAGCTGCTGCAAATCGCCCATGGTAAATTCTTCGGGCAGCAGGTTAAAGCCAATCAATTTATCATCCAAATGCGCACGCAGCGTATCCAATGCTTTTCTTACTATTTGGGTATGATCTTGTATCAGGGGTGGCATATTAGTTAAGTCGTACCATTCGCAACTATCAAATATAATAGCGGGTGTCGGCTTAGCCCTGGTAAAATCAACCAAAGCATAATAACCTACAGAAACAAACCTTTGCAAAAGCCAATGACCGTCGGGCGGAGCCATACCCCCGGCGCTCATAATTTTTTTAAATTCATCGGGCTGATATCGGGAGTAATCGCCAAAAATATAAAACTGGTCTAAAAAGATATTATCCAAACCGGTGCGTTCAGATACTACGCGCAATGCCGCATCATTTATATTCTCCAACTCGCGGATAAAGCCGCCCGGCAGGGCAAACAAACCAGTGCGCTTATATTCAATCAGCAACACTTTAAGCTGACTATCGTGAAAACCGAAAATAACCGCATCAATAGCAATACCCTTTAAGTACCCCAGCCCCCCGGGGTTTATTTCGCCCGCTTCGCGTTGTTCGCTCATTCAAAAAATTAATTTAAGGCAATTAACAAAAAAATTGCTAATCTCAAAATAACGAATTATTATTGTAACACAATGATACAATAGTTTATTAAGTTGATTAGGTGAGTTGTTGATTGAGTTTAAAAACATGTGACTCCACACCAACACAATCAACTTAATTCAACTCAATCAACTTAATCAACCAATTAACATGAAACCATTCTTCTCATTCCTCCTAACAGGGGCATTTTTCCTGAACACAGCCATTGCCCAACAAGGCAACAACCCGCACGTTACCATTGGTAATGGTGCGCTCGAAGGTACTTTTAACAGTACAACAGGAATTAACCGCTTTGCCGGTATTCCGTTTGCGGCCCCGCCCGTAGGTAATTTACGCTGGAAAGAACCGCAGCCGGTAATTGGCTGGAGCGGCGTTCGCAAAGCTGACCATTTTGGACACAGCCCGATGCAAAAAAAAGTTTTTAGCGACATGATATTTCGCTCTGATACTACAAGCGAAGATTGCCTGTACCTGAATGTTTGGACGCCGGCAAAACAAGATGGCGCTAAACTGCCCGTATTGGTTTATTTTTACGGTGGCGGCTTTATGGCCGGCGATGGTTCGGAGTTTCGTTATGATGGTGAAAGTATGGCACAAAAAGGTATCGTTGCGGTTACAGTAAATTACCGGTTGGGTGTATTTGGCTTTTTTGCACATCCTGAATTAACACAGGAATCACCCCATCATGCTTCAAGTAATTATGGCCTGTTAGACCAAAATGCAGCGCTACGCTGGGTACAGCAAAACATTGCAGCCTTTGGCGGCGACCCAGCAAGGGTAACTATAGCCGGGGAATCAGCAGGTTCTATATCGGTTTGCGCACAAGTAGCCTCGCCCCTGTCAAAAAACCTGATTGCCGGTGCCATTGGCGAAAGCGGCGGTATGATTAAACCCACCCTTGCTCCAGTTTCATTGGCCGAAGGTGAAAAAAATGGTTTGGCTTTCGCCGATAAAGTAGGCGCAAAATCATTGGCCGATCTTCGCGCCATACCAGCCGCACAACTGCTGGATGATGCCGCTCAAAGAGGCACGCCACCTATGTCATCCACTATTGATGGTTATTTCCTGCCAAAAACACCGGCTGCCATATTTGAAGCCGGCGAAGAAGCTCACGTTCCGGTACTGGTTGGCTGGAACTCGGCCGAAATACCATACCAGGCTGTGACTTATGGCGATATGCCGACGCCGGAAAATTATGTAAAGAAACTAAAAACGTTTTATGGCGATCAGGCCGACGAAGCCTTAAAATTGTATCCCGGTTCAACACAAGACGAAGTCATCAAATCGGCTACTGCACTGGGTAGCGACAGGTTTATTGTATACAGCACCTGGAAATGGGCCGACCTGCAAAGCAAAACTGGCGAAAAACCGGTTTACAGGTATTTATTTGCCCAACCTCGTCCGCAAAATGCAGATGACCTAAAAAATGCAGCTAACAGTAAAATGCCTGCACCGATGGTTGGTGCATCACATGCTTCCGAAATTGAATTTGCGATGGGCAACCTGCACTATGATACAGTTTACCCATGGACACCTGTAGATTATAAAGTTTCGGAAACGATGGAAAACTATTTTGCCAATTTTATCAAAACAGGTAACCCCAACGGCAAAGGATTACCAAAATGGACAGGTAATACAAAAGACAGTACCGTTAAATTTATGCTGATTAGTGCTGATACCCATTTAGAAACCGAAAATGACCGGGGCAGATATTTGTTTTTGGATAAACAGTATACCAAATAAACCAATAAAAGCATAATTAGCTAATTGCCACAAAGAACACAAAGTGGAAAATACAGAGGACATGGAGATTATTTTTTTCCCGTATCCTTTGTGAAACCCTTGTGTGCTTTGTGGTATTTTTTTTAGTATTCCGTTTTCTTTTAAATAGATTTACTCCATAAAACCCCTAAATGGACGAAATTAAAGAAACGGGCGGCGCCCGTATTGGCATGGCAAATGCAACCTGGCCATTAGCCACATTAACCGTAAATGCCGCGAAACTGGAATTAAATGCCTCGATTGTGGGCAATTTAACTTTTAAGCCTTCAGATGTTACCAGCATCACGCCTTATGTTATAATTCCCTTTTTAGGCCAGGGCATACAAATTCATCACACCATAGCAGCATACAATGCCAAAGTTATTTTTTGGACAATGGGAAGCCCCGAAGCTTTAATTGCCAGGATAGCTCAAACCGGCTTTCTTAATAACACCTCGTCGACACCCGGTGCACATGATGCAGAAATAGCTATGGCTCAATCAGGGGGTGGATTTCCGATGAAGAAACCGGCGGCAATTACTATTGTAGTGATTTGGAATTTGCTATTTTTTGCGGCATTTGCAAAATTCTTCACAGGAATAGGGTTGGAATTTCGTATTAATATCTTAATCGCCGTCGCTTTGGTATTTTTAACTGCACTGCTCACTTTAATAAATGAACCTTTTCGCAAACTCGTATTAAAACCGGGCCGAACTATCAACGATGTAAAAACCGGCTTGTTTTTTATTATGTTTATTACCGGGATGCTTTTTATAGGAATTTCACTTATGCGGTTTCCTTAATAAAACTATTTGATAATATGATTGCCCTGTTTTAACCCAAATATTCGGAATTAGCACAGAAGTGTATGTTATCATCATTTTACTTGCTTTGCCGGTATTTTTTATTTGCGGCGCTTATTAAAGCACAGTGCTTATCGCAAAATTCTTACCTGGTTGTTAACTGTCATTACAACTCCTATATTTTATGCAGTTATCGTTTTAACGTTTTTTTACATTTCTGAATATTACCCCAACAAGCATTTCGACCAAAAACAGTGGTTTGCAAATAAAGATGAGCGTTACGAATATTCGGAAAACATTATCGAAAGCAAAATTCTTGCAGGTAAAACAAAAGCGCAGGTCCGGCAAATTTTAGGCGACGAAGGTAATAATGATAAAGACAACGATTGGTATTATGATTTGGGATATCGGCCCGAATTTGCGAATATCGACCCTGATAACCTCGAAATAACTTTCAAAAATGGTAAAGTTACAGCGGTTATCCAGAACAAACGATAAGTCACCGGGCTTCAAAAGCAATTGCACTATAACCTGTAATTGCGCAAGTACTTAATGACCCAATGACTTAATGACCCAATGACCAACTAAGCTTTCAGCGTTTGCGTAATATATTCAAAACTACTTTTTATGCTGCCGTAGGCATCTTTAGGCATATCATGCTCCACAAAAAAGTGCTGCATGCCGGCGGCAGCCTGGTTTTCGAATATCCGTTTAAAATTGATAGTGCCGCTGCCAACAGGTAAAATATCTGCGTGACTGGCATCCAAATCCTTAACGTGCCAAAGCGGGAAGCGGCCGGGGTGTTTTTTAAACAGTTCAACCGGATCTTGTCCACCTTTAACCGCCCATGCCAAATCCAGCTCCATTTTTACATTGTTGGCATCGGTTTCCGACAATAACAGGTGATACGGTACTTTACCTTCCACCTCTTTAAATTCCATATCGTGGTTATGGTAGCAAAACTGAATACCCGCTTTTTTTGCAGCCTCGCCGGTTTTGTTTAATATTTCTACTGTCGATTTTATTTCCTCTAACGTACCGGTAGGCGCATTGGCACAAACCAGGTATTGCAAACCGCCTTCGGCAACTTCGTCTACAATCTGCTGCATATTATCGCGCAGGTTCATCATGGTTGGCAAAACCATAGGCTTGCCATCAGCACCCACCGGCATTTTATAACCTTTTGGCAATTTAAAAGGCGCGCCAATTACATGATGCGATTTCCACGACATACCCAAATCGTTCACCAGCGCTTTAAATTCCTTTGGCTTTAGGCCGTAGTAACCCCCTTTTTTGCTAAATGCCGATTCCATTTCTTTGTAGCCTACCGCAGCTATTTTAGTAAGGGTGCCTTTTACATCATCGTCAATTACGCCAAAAAATGTAAAAAGCTGCAAGCCCACCGCGTGCTGAGGTTTATAATTAAGTAATGAAGCAGCTTTGCCCGATAAAGCCACCCCGCCGAGCGCTAACATACCCGCGCTTTGCAAAAATTTTCGCCTGTTGTAATTCATATTAACATTTAGTTTAATTGGTTTTTTAAAGCTAAAAGATTAAATGTTAATAAAAAAATTTATTGTGTCATTTTAACACATTAAATGCAAAAAATAAAACAGGCGAGTATAGTTAGTGTTAACGCAGAGAAACAGAGAATACACAGAGCACACGGAGTTTTTTTTATAGTAATACGCTAGCTTAGTAACTGTTCACGCTCATTTTTTCTTTTCTTCGTGTGCTTGTGCATTCTTTGCGACCTCTGTGGTTAATTCGTCACATACCAGGCGTTATCTATTATTCTCAAATTCTACAAACTTTTTAATAAAATTCAACTTATACCAAAAGAAAAAATATCATATTTTTGCCCACTTTAAATTATTCAATAACACATCAACTATCATTATGTTAAAACAACTCATTGGCTTTATAGTACCTTGCTTTATTGCTGTAACTGCCGTTGCACAACCGAACAATGCAGCCATTATGGCCCGCAAACAGGTGCCTATAGTGTGCTATCACCAAATACGCGACTGGCGCCCTAAAGATTCAAAAGTTGCCAAAGACTATATTATTCCGCCTGCGGCATTTAAAGAACACATAAAAATGCTGGCCGATAGTGGTTACCATACCATACTGCCCGATCAGTTGTATGATTACCTTACCAAAGGCACTGCACTGCCCAGCAAGCCCATTATGCTTACATTTGATGATACCGACCTGGATCAGTTTGAAATAGCCCGCCCTACGCTGCAGAAATACGGCTTTAAAGGTGTCTATTTTATCATGACGGTATCATTAGGCCGCCCGCACTACATGTCTAAAGCGCAGGTTAAACAGTTATCAGATGAAGGTAATGTGGTAGCCAGCCATACCTGGGATCATCACCGGGTTGACCGTTACAAACACGACCCTAACCCTAAAAAGGATGATTGGGTAGTACAAATTGATAAGCCAACCAAGCAACTGGAAGAAATTACCGGTAAAAAAATAAACTACTTCGCCTTCCCTTTTGGCGTTTGGAAAAAACCAATTTTGCCCGAAGTGAAAAAGCATTTTAAAATGGCCTTCCAATTAGCCGATAAACGTGATGAGAATGAGCCATTGATGACCGTTCGCCGTATATTAGATAGCGGGTACTGGACAACCAAAACCTTTAGCAACAGCCTAAGGCATAGCTTTTAACCCCTTACTCCATAAAGCGGTAGTTCAACCATTAAAAACCCCTTTTTGCTTTGCAAAAGGGGTTTTTATTTTTATACCTTTAGGTATGAATTTAAAAACACATTTGCTGCTTTCTGCCCTTTTAATAATGGCAGTTACCAGCGCATTTTGTCAAACGTCAAATGTTATCGATAATCATTTTAAAGCCTTGACAGCGCACGATGTAAAAGCAATTGCCGCGGGATATGCAGACGATGCACAGGTGTATTCGCCAAACTGGGAGGGCGCCAAAACAGGAATTACGGGCATAACGGAGGTTTATTCGCGTTATTTTACCTCCACACCCGATTTATCGTACCAGGTTGTTAATACGATTAATGCCGGTGAAAACGTGATAGTGGAGTATATCTCAGGCGGTACATTATCAAACCCTGAAGGCAATACACCTGCGTATATGAAAGATAAAAAATACAAGCTTAATTATTGTGCTATTTTCACGCTTAAAAACGGTAAAATAATAAAAGAAACAGACTATTTTGACCAGGTAGCTTTTTTGAGACAGGTTGGGTTCTTCGATCAGCACTAAATTCCGGTGTCTAAGTAACAATCGCTGTAATCCTTTTTTTAATCACTGTAATCCCCAAATTATTTTTGAGATACCCACCGTATCGCTTTGTCTATATCATCTAATGGAAAGGTCCTGAACTTGCCGGGTATAACATACTTAAAAAGGTCGTTATACCCCAGAACGCCTTTTTGATCGCTTACTATTGCCACCTTGCACCACTTAAAAAAATATCTGAAACCAATTCTCACGTTGCCGCACCACATGCCGGGAGCAAAGTTTTTAATATCAGTTTCAAGCACCAATATAAAATTTAGTTTGCTGCACTTTTTGAGCTGCTCATCAAGCAATTGAATCAGTATCCCTTCATATTCCATTTCAGCAACATCCTTAAAGGCATGCACGCCCACTACATGTTGCGGCAAATCATTAATTAGCTGTAGCATGTATTCGTTTTTATTAGTTAGTACAATAATTAAACCAGCTTTTCAATATTTATAAACAATTGTTAAATTACTATCTCTTTGGTTAAATATTCTGAAGAAATACTGGATTTTTGGGTATTCATTATAGTAGTATCTTTGCATTTAAATGCAGCAAAACAGAACGGCATATAGTACACTCATAAAAAGCGAAGCAAAAAAACTTGGCTTTATGTTTTGCGGTATTTCCAAAGCCGGCTTTTTGGAAGAAGAAGCCCCACGGTTAGAGGCCTGGCTAAAAAAGGGCATGCATGGCGAAATGCAATACATGGAAAACCATTTCGACAAACGTCTTGACCCGCGATTGCTGGTTGATGGCGCCAAATCTGTCATATCCCTTGCCCTTAACTATTACACAGATGAACAGCAGACTGATCCCTTAAGTCCGAAAATATCTAAATATGCTTTTGGCGCTGATTATCATTTAGTTATAAAGGAAAAGCTTAAGCAATTATTACAGGTAATTAACCAGGAAATTGGCGAAGTAGGCGGCCGTGCTTTTGTTGATTCGGCGCCCGTGCTGGATAAAGCATGGGCAAAAAAAGCAGGGCTGGGTTGGATAGGTAAAAACACCAACCTCATCAATAAAAAAGCAGGTTCGTTTTTTTTCCTGGCCGAGCTGATTGTGGATATTGAATTGGAATATGAGATAGCCCCAAATGCCGACCATTGTGGTACCTGCACCAGTTGTATTGATGCCTGCCCTACCGAAGCCATAGTTGGGCCGTATATAGTTGATGGCAGCCGTTGTATATCGTACCTAACCATCGAGCTAAAAAACGAAATGCCGCAGGAGTTCAAAGGTAAAATGGATAATTGGATGTTTGGCTGCGATGTATGCCAGGATGTTTGCCCCTGGAATAAATTTTCGGTACTGCATAACGAACCCGCCTTTACGCCCCACTCCGACTTATTACATTTAAACAAGCAGGACTGGGAGGATATTACCGAAGAAGTGTTTCAAAAAGTATTCAAAAATTCGGCTGTAAAACGCACTAAATTTAGCGGGCTAAAAAGGAACGTTTCGTTTCTGAGAGATTAGAGGTCGGAGATTGGAGGTTAGAAACTTCCACCCAATCTCCAATCTCCAATCTCTAATCTCACCCCTTTTTAAACTTATCCTTTAATAAATTCAGCATATCATCGTTTACAGGCAATGCTGGAGTGTCATCCACTTTTTTATAAGGACGATTGTCGGGACGGTTATTGTTATTATTATTTCTAAAATCAGGCCTTGGGGAATCCTTTTTTACAGGTGCTTCGGCAGCGCCGCCTTGCACTACAACAGGTATTTCCTGCGGCTTTGGCGCTAATGCCTTAGGCTGCCGTTCAGCATACCTTTTTGCATTCCACCGGGTATAAATCTCTTCCAGTTTACGTTTGGTATAAAGCGGAAAATCGCCATTCATCATCCACGAGTAATAGCTTGGCTCTATCCGTAGTACTTCCTCAACAGGTTTGCCTTTATGCTTACCGAAGTTAAATACTTCTTCACCTTCATCATTATAAACCATTCTTCCCGCAAAGTCAACTGGTTTGTTCAGGTTGGTAAATTTGTGCAGGGCTTCGATATCGTTCACCACCGGCACCGATCTGTTTCCTTTTTTATCCTCCCATTCAGTATTTTCGTACCTGGCCACCTGGGCTATCAAAACCTCCATCGTAGCGCGGGTATCAGCCTCGGCCGAGTGCGCGTTGATGATTTGTTTATCGCAATAATACAGGTAAGCTGCTTTTAGCGTACGTTGCTCCATTTGGTGAAAAATGTTTTGCACATCCACAAAATGACGGTTATCCAAATCAAATAACACACCTGCCCTTAAAAACTCCTCCATCAGCATAGGTATATCAAACTTGTTGGAGTTATATCCTGCCAAATCGCTGTCGTTAATAAAATCAGCAACTTCCTTCGCCACATCTTTAAAAATGGGCTCGTCCTTAACATCAGCATCATAAATACCATGTACCAGCGACGACTCCAGCGGAATAGGCATACCGGGGTTAATCCGGAAGGTTTTTACTTCCTCAGTTTGATCGGGATTAAGTTTAATAACCGATATTTCAACAATACGGTCGGCGCCGATGTTCGTTCCGGTAGTTTCAAGGTCGAAAAAAGCCAGCGGCCGTTTTAAATTTAGTTTCATTTTTATGTTTCAGAATGCAAAGGCTGCAAAAGTCCTAAAAAAGAACCGGAACTATAAATTTTTAATCTATTTTAATTTCCCGTTTTAAATATTAATTTCCCGCAGCCTAATGGCCTTAAATATCATGAAAAAAATCAACAACGTCCGGATATCATTATAAAGAAAAAATAATTTTCTGATTAGTCGTTTTAATATTACTTTGTAGCCCCTTGGTTAATTTAATTCTATGAAAAAAACACTGTTGCTGCTGGTTTTTTGCGCCAGCTTTATTAAACCGGCCTCCGCCCAGGACTTTCCCTTCGGAACTGTCTCGGACGATGAGCTGAGCATGAAGAAATATTCGGGCGACACCTCGGCCCACGCGGTTGTTTTGAGGGAGTTTGGCAAGGCACGAATTGACGTGGGTAGTGATAATAACCTCAGGATGTGGTATGAATATCATGTAAAAATAAAAATTTTTGATGCAAAAGGTTTCGATGAAGGAACTGTTAAGCTTCTGGCTGTTAACACCGACGATGGCAACCGGTACGAAACTATTGATGATATAAAAGGCGTTACCTACTACAAAGATGATGATGGCTTATCCCGTAAAGTTGAACTCGAAAATAAAAAAATATATCCTGTAAAAGAGAACAAGAACAGGAGTTATTACAATTTCGCATTGCCGGGTTTACGCAATGGCTGCGTCATTGAATATTCATACCGTAAAGAATCGTACAGGTGGTCTGATATCCCGCCCTGGTACTTCCAGCGCCAAATACCTAAAATTTTTTCAGAGTATGAAGTGCACATACCGGCATATTATGATTTTAATGTTTCGTTAAAAGGCGCTTTAAAATTAACCAAAAACAACCCGACTATTGAGAACAAGTGTTTTACAGCGGGCGGTAACAGTTGCGATTGTTCAGTACTTGATTTCGGGATGAATAATATTCCGGCATTTGTTGAGGAGGACTATATGACTTCCCGCTATAATTTCTTGTCGGCGATAAATTTCGAATTATCTCAGTATACCGACCTCTCAAACGGCGTAAAAAACAAAGTGACAACGGAATGGAAAGATATTGATTACCAATTGAAAGACGATTTTGCTTTTGGCAGCCAATTAAAAAAGAAAAGCCTGTTTAAAGACAGGATTATACCTGTAATTGCAGGCAAAACGGAACCGCTGGATAAAGCAAAGGCTGTTTACACTTACATTCAGCACCTGTTTAAATGGAATGAATACTATGGGATTGAAAGTCGCGATGGCCTCAGTAAAGCCATTGATGCACACGAAGGAAGTTGCGCCGATATCAACCTTGCATTAGTTAATGCTTTAACAGCCGCCGGTTTAAATGCCGAAACTGTTTTGCTGTCAACCCGCGAAAACGGCACGGTGAATCCCTTATATCCCGTTATCAGCGATTTTGACTATGTAATAGCTAAAGTTAATATCGGCGATAAAAACTATCTGTTGGATGCTACCGATGCCTTGCTGCCTTTTGGCACTATACCACTGCGATGTTTGAACGACAAAGGCCGCGTTTTTAGTTTAGATAAACCATCGTACTGGATGGACCTGCAAAACCTGCCACAACGCGAGAAAAACACCTATGCGCTGGATTTTACTTTACAGGACGATGGTAAATTGAAAGGCACACTGATACATTATTCTATTGGTTATGACGCCTATACCAAACGGAAAGCAATTAAAAAATTTAACACCTTTGACGAATATGTGGATGATTTAGCCGGAAAAATGTCTAAAATAAAAATCCTGAAATCAGAAATCACCAATCTGGATAGTTTGGACTTGCCGTTAGGTGAAAAATATGAGGTTGAAATTGCTTCGCATAATACGGCGAACTCCGGCAAAATAGCATTTAGTCCATTTTTTATTGATAAAATAAACACAAATCCTTTTAAATTGGCCGAACGGTCTTACCCGGTAGACTGGGGCATGCCATCAATCGACATGTTTGTATTAACCATGCACCTGCCCGCAAATTATACCGTTGAAACTCCACCTCAAACTACGTCCATTGCACTGCCTAATGATGGCGGCAAATTTGTAGTTAATTATCAGGCTGAAGGTAACATATTTACATTTTCACACTTAATTCAGTTTAGTAAATCGGTATACAGTTCCGAGGAATATCCCTATTTAAAAGAATTATACAACAAAATTATATCGTCGGAAAAGGCTGAAATGATTTTCACCAAAAATAAATAATGAGATTAATACTAACATTTTGCTTGCTGGGCATTACTATAGCCGCTAACGCGCAACAAAATTATGATGCCAGCCTTATCCCAAAGGATTTACTGCCTTACGCCAGCGCCGTGATACGCAACCGGGAAGAAACCGTGGAAGTAAAGGATCTGGATAATACCATTTACCATATTAAAGAAGCCATTACGGTGCTGAATAAAAACGGCGATGATATTGCCCATATTGTTGTAGAGCATGATAAAAGTACGGTGATAAAATTTATAAAAGGTGCTGTATATAATGAATACGGTAAGCAAACCGGTAAGTTTTCGGAAAGCGATTTTGATGATGTGAGCGCTGCCGACGGCTTTTCTTTGTTTGTCGACTACCGGATAAAGCATTATCTGCCTTCGATAACTGTATATCCCTATACCATTGTTTATGAATATGAACAGCGTTTAAAACAATCGCTCGCTTTTCCGCAATGGCAGCCTGTTAATGAGTTTGGAGTATCTGTGGAAAACAGCTCTTTTACTTTTATTTGTGACCCATCTTTTAACATCAGGTATAAAGAAACCAATATCCCTGGCAAGGCAATAATTGAAAACGGAAAACAAAAAACATACACCTGGAAGATAGCCAATTTAAAGGCAGTAAAAAGCGAACCTTTTAGTCCGTTTTATAAAAATTATATGCCCAGTGTGCAGATAGCTCCCGAAAAGTTTACCTACTATGGCATTAATGGTTCGTTTACCAACTGGAATGACCTCGGCAAATGGGAATACGAGAAACTATTATCCGGTCGCCGGGGTTTATCACCCGAAACCGTTGAGCACGTTAAACAGCTTACACAGGATATTACTGATCCTAAACTTAAAGCCAAAAAGATATACGAATACATGCAGGGCAAAACACATTATATTAGTGTGCAGGTAGGGATCGGCGGTAATCAGCCTTTTTTGGCTTCAGATGTTGACCAGCAAAACTATGGCGACTGCAAAGCGCTGGTGAACTATACGCAAGCGCTGTTAAAAGCGGTGGATATAGACTCGTATTATTGTGTGGTTGAGGCAAATAACGATTATAAAGTAGGCTTATTGAATGATTTTGCCAGCATGGAACAAGGCAACCATATTATTTTATGCCTGCCCTTTAAAAATGATACCACCTGGGCCGACTGCACCAGCGAAACCATACCATTTGGCTTTTTAGGCCGCTTTACCGATGACCGCAACGTATTGGCTTGCACCCCTGAGGGTGGCAAACTGATGCATACGCCAAAATATATTTATCAAAATAACATAGAAAGCCGTAAAGCAGATTTTGTGATTAATGACGCAGGCGAGCTATCGGGAAATATGAACAGTACCTTTAAAGGCGCCGATTACGAAGACCGCGATGAACTATTTAACGAACCTAAAACTGAGCAGCTAAAAATGCTGCAAAAAATTTATCCGATAAACAACCTTGAGGTACAAAACCTGGATATAAAACAGGATAAAGGCCCAAACCCCGTTACCACCGAAAATATAAAACTGTTTGCAAGAGACTACGCATCGTTAACCGACGGCAAATACTATTTTATGCTTAACCCCGCAGACCGCAAAAGCTGGGTACCGCACCAGGTACGCAACCGGCAAAATAGTGTTTACATTAACCGCGGTTATACTGATGATGATGAGGTTACCTACACCATTCCGGCTGGCTATCATTTAGAGAAAACACCGTTAAATGTGACGATTGATAAACCTTTTGGTAAATTTACTGCAACCATGGACTTAAAGGGCAATAAACTGAACTATAAACGCAAATTTCAGTTAATTGACGGCACCTTTGATAAGGAAATCTATCAGGATTTGGTTGATTTTTACCAGACCGTAGTTGATGCAGATAGCTATACCGTTAGTTTGGTAAAAAACTAATGTTTACTTTTTTCCAAAAATCAGGATACCGAGGATAATGCCAATGATCATGACGGCGTAAAGCAGGATTTCGGTTCCTGCAAAGCGTTTGTATTTTGTCCAAAAACCGTACTTTTCTTTATCTTTAGCCATAATGATGCAAAGTTATTCAATTAAATAAGTTTTCTGCTCATGAATATTAACGAAGAGGCCGAAATAAAAAAAGAATTCCAGCTGGAGCGCGTGATTCTTTTTAGTGATGCTGTATTTGCTATTATTATTACTATAATGGTATTGGATATCCGGCTGCCCGAAGGGCTGCGCCACGCCGATGCTATAACCATTAAACGGGCCTTTGTACAGCTTATACCAAAGATTTTAGCTTATGGCCTGAGTTTTTTCCTGGTGTCAAAATTTTGGCGCGAACATCTTAAGATGTTTAGTATATTAAAAGATTACGACTCCAAATTACTGGCGTACAATCTGCTGTATTTATTTTCCATATCCCTTTACCCATTTGCGGTTTCACTTGTTTCGGGCAATACCGACCTTGAAAGTATGCAATTTACCTGGGCGGGGTACACTTATGTAGGTATTTTTTTATTTAGCACATTTAGCCAAACCCTTATGGCTACTTACCTTGTAAACAATCAGCACAAGTTATGTTATAACGTTAGCAACCTTGATAGCATATTAACCTATAAAGCCCGCCGCCTTAATTACTTTATCATACCGATAATGATTTCTATTATGGTTGCTATAAGCTACCTTGCTCTGCAACCTGTATTTGCAATATATACCCTTGCTCTTTATGGAATAGCCATGTCGCGCATATCAAAGAAATATTATCCAAAAAAAACAAACAATGGGCCAATACTCGCAAGACTCTTCCGTTTCCGCCGAAGAAAAGCGGTAATGCAGGAGAGATTGGAGGTAAGAGATTAGAGGTTAGTTTTTCTAATTTCTAATCCCCCTTACTTCCCCGGCCCTTCATTCGGATCATTAATAACCGATCCGCAACGCGAAAAATATTTATAGCTGTAGGGATCGTGTAACCGGCTTATTGTAACGCCTTTTGAAACGCTGGCATGCACATAATAACCGTTTTGCAGGTAAACGCCTACGTGGCTAAATTTTTTCCCATCGTAATCAAAAAATACCAAATCGCCTTCCACAAGCTCTTCTTCGTACTTTCGCTTAATTACATTTATTTGGGTACTTGTTGACCGTGGAATATTAATTCCAAAAACTTGTTGCTGTAACAGTTGCGCCAGGCCCGAGCAATCTATACCGTTTCTATCCTGTCCGCCAAATTTATAGGGCGTTCCCCACCATTGGTCGATAAACGCATAGAGGCGGCCATTTTGTATCGATCCTTCGTCGACGCCTAAAATATCAGCATACTTTTGGGCAATACTGCCCTGCGGCTTAACTACCTCGCCCGGTTGGCCGCGCATAACAGCCTTGCGGCTATGGCACGACGATAAAGCCACAGTACAAGCCAATAAAACGCAATACAGGTAATTAATTTTGTTCATTAGTTAAATGTACGGCAAAAAGGATGGTAATGTTTCGTTGAGGTTATTAACATATCCACATAGAGTCCGGAAGTCGGAAAAGTCAGTAAAGTCCGAAAGATGAAAAAAAGTTTGTTAAATTATTCATCGGATGATATGACTATTTACAATATAGATATAGAAATATTAATCCTTGAATCTTTTAATCCTATAAATCATGGTTCAGACAAAAAATCTGAAATCAAAAAGGTAATATCGCATACTTTAAAATTTATGAAGAAAATACTGCTTTTAGTCCTTGCTTTGCTATTTTGTTTGAATGTCTTTTGTCAGCACCTGACTCTTAAAGATATTTTGAACATGGAAAACGGGCGAAATTTTAGATCTTATTTAACTTCAAAATCATTTGTTTTAACCAACAACGAAGGTAACCCGCAATTTTATTATTTAAACAAGGGAACAAAGAAGGAGGAAGGAGTAGTTTACGAAACGCGGAAAAATGGAATACTCTATGTTACCAGGGATTTGAAATTTTTGAATACCGTTCTAAAAGATGTTAAAAGCCAGTTTCATTTACTTTCAAAAAATGATAACGACGATACCGCCTTCTACTCATTTGACGGTAAAAATCTCAGCATATACATTAGTATAGATAAAACACAGGGCAGCGGTTCTATAAGTGTCAGCCAATCGGATATGTGAATCAGGTCCGGACAAAATAAATTTAAAGAAATCAGAATCCAACATTCCACATCAAAACATCGTTACTACCTAATTTAGGACTTATGAAGAAGTTATTATTTTTTATTCCTGCACTGTTATTTTGTGTAAATACTTTTGGTCAAACCTTAACCTTTAAAGATCTTTTGAATTTGGCGAATGGACAAGATGTGAAAGCTTATTTAATCTCAAAATCATTCACGTTAACCGATAATACAGATAAAATCGAATTTTATTACTTGAATAAAGGCACAAAAAGCGAACAGAGAGTAATGTATGTGCCCAATAAAAATGGAATAAGCTATAACACCAGGGATTTACATTATGTGAACGGTATTATTAAAGAAGCTGGAAAAAAGTTGCATCTTATGCTAACGGATGATAACAGCCAAACAACGTTCTACTCATTTTCGGGTTTAAATGTTGACTTACATATCAATATCAACAAAATTCAGGGGGTTGGCGTCATTAGTATCGGTAAACTCAATCCATGAGATTATATAGTATAAACGCAACACTATTCAATAACCCTTCGTCTTTCTAACTAAAGTCATCCTTTTATCACGCGCTGTATTTCATCCAGCTTCATCAATGCCTCTACCGGGGTTAATGTATTTACATCCAGGTTGTTTAACGTATCGCGAATTTTCACCAAAACAGGGTCGTCAATACTAAACATCTGCATTTGTACGGCTTGTTTTTGCACTTTACGGATGCTTTCTTTAATATGCTCGCCGCCGGTACGCTCGGCTTCCAGTTTTTTTAATATCTCGTTAGCACGGCTTAAAACCTTTGGCGGCATACCCGCCAGTTTTGCTACGTGTATCCCAAAGCTATGTTCGCTGCCACCCGGTACCAGCTTACGCAGAAAAATTATTTGCTGCCCAACCTCTTTTACCGATACATTAAAGTTTTTAATACGATTAAAACTATTGCTCAGCTCATTCAACTCGTGGTAATGGGTAGCAAACAATGTTTTGGCCCTGGCCTGTGGCTGGTTATGCAAAAACTCGGCAATCGACCAGGCGATGGAAATACCATCGTATGTGGATGTACCGCGGCCAATTTCATCCAAAAGTATC